>CAZCEX010000012.1:0-20384 GCA_964497785.1 uncultured Thermoanaerobaculia bacterium
GGAGGCTGAAGGGAGGAGGCGACAACTCCCACCCTTCGCTTCGAACATTGGTGAGAAGTGCAGGCTAGAAGTTGAAGGCGATGCCGCCAGAGAGCTCTCCGCCGGAGAGGTCGAGGCGCTGTTGAAGAGAGCCGAAGTCCCCTCCCAGCGAGGCATCTGCGTGCTTCCAGCGACCTTCGAGAAAGAACGACCATGGGCCGCGGGTGTAGATTTCCACTCCGACCATGGCGAAGGCCATAAAGGTCGTGCCGCTGGCGCTGTAACCCACCGTAATGATGGGGGGGGGGCCAGGAGCGCCAAAATCGATGAAATCTCCATACTCGTCCAGACGCCACGAGCACAGGCCGCCACCCAGCCCGAAGTACGGGCGCACGGTGTTTCCTGATCCCGGTTTGAATACCCACGCGACCGTCAGGTCCCAGGTCTGAAGCTCCGTCCGGTGGCTCACCTCCGCCCCGTTCGCATCAGTCCACTCGCGGTAAGACTGAACTGTGTCGCCTCGATACCAGGATGTGCCGAACTGGAGCCCCATCGTTGGGGCGAACATCCAGACGCCGTCGAAGGTCCATACGAGGTCCTGAAAATCTTCCCCGTCGCCGGTCCATACGTCGAATTTCTGATCCCAATAGGAGGAATCCGTTTGCGGTACGAACAGACCAAGACCGAATCTGACCGAACCAGCGTCGCCCGGGTTCCACGACCGCTGCGCCGCAGCGGGTCCGGCAAAGATCAGTATGGAAAAGGCGACCAGAATCATCGTGAGCATGCCATTTCGGTTCATAGTTTCCTCCTTGGAGCCGTCCTTCGGCCTCGAAGACCTTCTACGCAAGATCGATGCCGATGATGACCGTTTCTGCAGAAGTATCGCCGCTGCCACCGTGGTGCAAACGACCTCAAAAGAGGACGGAGGCATAGGCCGGATCCGGGTATACTCGTTTGTCGAGCCCTAATGGAGGAAGATCAATGAAAATCCCGTCCCTTGTCCTGAAACAGCTCTATTCCTTCGGTAGCCTCGAGAATACGCCCGACGGCGCGAAGTTCTCCCTCAAGAACCGTCTCAGTGATGCGATTCTCACCGGCATGGGCAGGGTGAGCATCGACGGCCGCGAGGTCGTCTTGAATGAGCTCGAGCTGCATCTCGGGGGTGGTGAAAGCCTGAGCCCAGAGGCGGTGAGCTCGGAAGCACCCTTGTCCTTTCCCCTCGGAAAAACAATCGACATCGTCTGCACTGGGCAACGCCTGGATGTTGGCAAACACGTGCTCGAGATCACCTTTACGACCTCACCGTTTGGCGAGATGAGCTTCAAGGTGAAGGATGCGATTCGTGCACACAAGGAGACCCGGGTCACTGTTCCGATGGACAAAGAGGCGAATTTCTCGCCGGAGATCATCAAAGACCGCCAGCAGTTTGTGCGTGAGTTCTCGGGCACGGACCCGAATCACCTGTTTTCGAACTCTTTTGACCCCACCGTAGCCGAAGGAAATATCGAAAATTTCACCGGGGTCGCTCAGATCCCGATCGGTTTCGCCGGGCCCATCAAGATCAACGGTGAATACGCCACCGGGGAGTACATCGTCCCCCTCGCCACCACCGAGGGAACTCTCGTCGCTTCATACAACCGAGGCATCAAGGTGCTCAATCTGGCCGGGGGAGTGCTCTGCACCGTATCGGATGACCGCATGCAGCGGGCGCCGGTGTTCGTATTCGACTCCGCTCGCGAAGCACGAGATTTCCGCGCCTGGGTCAACGACCACATGAAGGAGATCAGGTCAGCGGCGGAGGCCACGTCGAGCGTCGCGAAGCTTCTTGAGATCGACTTCTTCCTGGCCAACAAGTTCGCGTACCTCAGATTCAACTTCGCGACCGGGGACGCTGCGGGGCAGAACATGGTCGGCCGGGCCACCTTCGCCGCCTGCTCCTGGATGCTCGATAACATCGATAATGTGCGCCGTTTTTTCCTCGAATCGAATCTCGCGACCGACAAAAAGCACTCTCAGATCAACCTCATGCGAACGCGTGGCAAACGAGTGACGGCGGAGTGTGTGATCCCGAGGGAGGTCCTGGTCCAACACATGCGCGTCGAGCCCAAAACCCTGCACTATCACTCGGGTGTGTCGAATGTCGGTTCGATGCTTTCTGGCGCCAATAACAACGGAGCGCACTCCCCGAACGGAATCACGGCCATGTTCATCGCAACAGGGCAGGATGTCGCAAATGTGGCTGAATCCTCTTCAGGAATTGTCTACACGGAGCTCACGCCCGAGGGGGATCTCTACATCTCGATCACCATTCCTTCACTCATCGTCGCCACCTTTGGGGGAGGGACTGGATTGCCGACCCAGAAGGAGTGCCTCGCGGTGTTGGGTTGTGTCGGCCGAGGCAAGGTGAAGAAACTCGCCGAGATCATCGGCGGCGTAGTACTGGCTGGGGAAATCTCGCTGGCATCGGCGATCTGCTCCCTGGACTGGGTGTCCTCTCACGAAAAGTACGGGCGAAACCGCTGACGGACAGTGGATCTCAAGAATCGTCCGGACGGAAAGCGATGGAGAACGACAGCCTAAAAGAATTACGTGCGGGGGGCTTGCCTCCGGGCCGAAGGGGAGGTAAACGCCGAAGAACCCTTTCGATCCCTTCCCTCGCACGGCGAGGCCGGACCACGCTTCGCCATTTCGTACTCCTGTTGGCGGGTGGCTATATTGCCTGGGTCGAGACGCGGAGGCAACGTACCGGAGGGCGTGGGATCCTGTTCCGGTTTCAGGCCTCTGCGGCGTCCTTGTGCCGCCTATTCGTCGACCCGGAAATGGCAGCAGAGCCATTTCCCGTCCAGCTTCGTCGGCGACTCGAAATCCTCGGCCCGACCTACGTCAAGCTGGGCCAGATCCTCAGCCTGCGGCGAGACATTCTCCCGCTGTCGGTCACATCAGAGCTGCAGAACCTGCTGTCGAGGGTGGCCGAGGTTCCGTTCGAGAGCATTCACCGCATCATAGAAGAAGATTTGCCCGGCCCGCTCGATCGTCTGTTCAGCGAAATCGAGCCGATCCCTCTCGCTTCGGCCTCAATCGCACAAACCCACCGCGCGACAACCGTCGACGGCGAATTGGTGATACTCAAGGTGGTCAAGCCGGGTATTCGTGAGCTGCTCATTCGCGACGCCGCACTGCTTCGGTTTTTCGGTGCCATCTTGCAGTTTCTCGTTCCGCAGTACCAGCCGCGACGAGTCGCGGACGAGTTCTGCGAGTACACCTTGCGCGAGGTCGAGATGAGGCGCGAGGCCGAGAACACCTTGACCTTCACCGAGAACTTCAAGGACATGCCCGAGGTCGTTTTCCCGAAGGTGTACGAGGCCCTGTGTGGTGACCGAGTGCTCTGTGAAGAGTTCCTGCCCGGGGTAAGCCCGGACTCGGACGTTGCTGCGTCGCTGACGGCTGAAGATCGACAGGCCCTCATCGACGTCGGCGCGGCCGCGATCATTCGCATGCTCTACGAGGACGGATTCTTCCACGCCGATTTGCACCCGGGCAACCTGATGGTCTTGCCCGGGCCGAAAGTTGGTTTCATCGACCTCGGCATGGTCGGGTACCTGGAGCCTCGGCTGCGCCACAACCTGCTCTACACCTTCTACGGCATGGTGATGGAGGACTTCGAGCACGCGGCGCGCCACCTGGCTGATGCAGCGCAGACCGATGAGAACTCGGACGTTCCGGGTTTCCGACAGGCGGTCAAGGAGGTGTGCCGCAAGTGGCGGCGCGCCTCGAATTTCGAGGAGCACTCGCTCGCCCTTCTCATGTTGGAGTCGGTGCAGCTCGGAGCGCGTTTCCGCATGTACTTCCCGGTTGAGATGGTGCTCATGGTCAAGGCCCTGATCACCTACGAAGGCGTCGGCTACCTGATGGACCCGAGCTTCGACGTCGCCAAGGTCTCACAGCGTCACGTCTACAAGATCTTCCGGTCCCAACTGTCTCCTGCCCGACTCCTTCAAGAGGGCATCAGAAACGCCCCCGACATGGTCGAGGCGCTGGTTCGTCTCCCGATCCTGGTATCGGAGGGGCTTCGCATCCTGGAGCAACAGACGAGGCGGCCACGCCAGCGGCCGCTCGCTGGTGCTCGGGGCACGGTATTCGGTGGTGCGTGCCTGATCTCGGGAGCGATTCTTGCCGGCCTGAATGGTTCATGGTTCGTCTGGCTACCGCTCATCGTTTTAGGGCTCCTGATTCCGCTGAGAGGGCGCGACTGACTAGTAATCCACCTCGAGGCGACGGACCCTCCACGCGGCGAGGGCAACGGCGAGCAAGGCAACGATCAGGAGAAGGAATACTGCTACCGGGGCCGGCGCCGGTGAGCTGACGGCGGTCAGCGGGCCGAGCGAGATTGAAACGGGCAGCAAGGCGCGCAGGTGTTGGGCAACGCTGAAAAGCCGCAGGGCAGACGGCATGTATGGTGCGATGAACTCGAAACCCAGGTAAGCGGCCGCAGGAACCATGGGGTGCCGGAAAAAGAGGCCGGCCAGGAAAAAGAGAGCGCCGTAGCCGATGCATGCCAGGGCAGTTACGATCAGGTAGGCCGCCAGGTGAGCAAAGCCCCGGCCCGAGATCAGAGCGGAGAGGCCGCGGTCCAGACCGAGGGACCAGAAAAAGGCCATGACCAGCGCAACGGTCGATGGCAAGAGCAGTGCCCATGTACTGGCGAGAGCGCCGAGGTACTTGCCGACGGTGAGTACATCCCGCCGCACCGGCGCGAGCAGGGTGAAGTGGAGACTCCGGTCGAGAATCTCCCCACGGAAGCTCTTGACGAAGAGGAAGGCGCAGCCGAAGTAGACGATGAACCGGAGTTGGAGAACGTAGAAGACATTGGCTAGCTCCGACTCCATGCGCCCGTGATCAGCTCGAAGTCCATCGGGAAGTACCACCGCGCGCACGATCGCGAGGACGACCGGCAGGCCGGCCAACAAAAAAAGGCTGAAACCGCGCCGGCCACCCAGGGTGCGGCGAAAGTCGATCGTTGCGACGCGGTGGGCCTGCTGAAACCTGTGCCTGGCGAGGGGGACGACGTGTGATCTCATGCAGCGCCCCCTTCGCTGCCTACGAGATATTCGTACACGGCGCGCACGCTCTCGTCGGCAGGAAAAACGGTTTCGACGTCGAGACCTTCATCGAGGATGATGTCCGTCAGACTGCGAAAGAAAGCTTCGCCATTCTTGGTTGCGATGACGACGGTTCCCTCCTGCTCGAGCAGTCGAGCCTCGACGACGTGCTCGAGCTCGAAAGCGCGGCTGGCGAGGCGATGCGGTTGATCACATCGGACCAGCACCTGTACCGGCCTGTCAACCAGCTCCTCGCGCACCTCTCGGATCGCACCCTCGGCGACGATACGTCCTCCATGGATCATCACCACCGCGTCCGCGATCGCATCCACCTCGTGCAAAATATGGCTCGAGACGATGACATGGCGCCCCTCTCCCGCAAACTTCGTGAGGAGGCTCGCGATCTCGGCTCGACCGAGGGGGTCGAGACCGTTGAGAGGTTCGTCCAGGACCAGCACCTGCGGATCGTGGGCCAGAGCCTGGGCGAGCTTGAGGCGTTGTTTCATGCCTTTCGAGAATGCAGCGATGCGCCGGTTGGCGGCCTCAGTCAGGCCGACCAGGTGGAGGACTTCATGACACCGGGACGAGATATCGGACCTCGTCATCCCTCGTAATGAGAGACAGTCGGCGAGGAACGACCGTGCGGTGGCGCCGGTCGGGAAGGTGTCCCACTGTGGGCAGTATCCCAGGAGCCCGTAGAGGGCTTCGGCATCCTCCGTAATGATGCCTCGAATCTCGACAGTGCCCCGATCCGGCCGCAGCAGACCGGTCATCAGGTTCATTAGCGTGCTTTTCCCAGACCCGTTGGGCCCGACCAGCCCGGTCAGGCCGGGTTCGAGCCCGAGATCGACCCGATTCACTCCGAGTACCTCACCGTAGAACTTCGACACATCTCGAAAATTAATTCTGGAGGTGTTCATGCCACCACCTCGCAGGCTCGCAATCTCCGCTTGAGAACCCACAATGACGTCATCGCCAAGGCCAACAATGACATCCAGTTGAAAACTACGGGCAGACCGCTCGTCGACGGAGCGCCCATGAGGGTCAAGGCGATCGAGTCAATAGCTTTTGGCAGTCGGATCACGTCGCCGATGGATGTTCGGGTGAGCTGATTCAGGATCGCTCCGGTGGCGGAGCCGATCAGCACCACCGCCAGCATCACCCCACGGGCGACGGCTGCGTATCGTACCCGTGACGATATTGCCAGCCCGAAAACCGAGATCACCAGAATCCAGGCCCAGTGCGCAACGAAGTAGGCGAGGGGAATGCGCAGGTGGTCTGCGAGCCAGGGGTTGCCCTCGAGCATCGTCTGCAGGGCACAACAGGCCAGGGCTGGAATCCAGGTCAGCGGAGACAGCAGAACGACGAGAATCGAGACCTTTCCCAGGAGGTACTCCGGACGGGTGATGGGCCGGGACAGGATCAAGGTGATCGCGTTGTGGCCGAGATCCGAGGCGATCAGGGGCGGCGCCGCGATGACAGCTACCAGGAACGCCGGCAGTGCCTGCCAGGCAAACAAACGCAAGAAAATCCAGCTCGGAACCTTCGCTGCCCACTCCTGGATGCCCGGCACCTGCTCGAGCAGGGCGGTACTGTGGCTGAGGTAGATGGCAATCAGGGCGACGAGCGACGGCATGAGACAGAGGACGTAGAATGCCAGGAATACGCGCGAACCAAAGACATCCGCGAGTCCGTAACGTGCGACTACCAGGGCGCCGTTGCCGGGCCGGGTCAGGCTGCTTTCCCTTCGTGTCCAGGCCCGGTCACGCACCGTCATCGTCAGCCTCCATGGCTCGCAGGAAAATCTCCTGTAGTGAGTCGCGTCTGTGATCAAGGCGGCGGAGGCTCGAGCCGGTGGCGGCCGCGATTCTGAAAATCTCGCGAACGTCAAAATCGCCGGCAAGCGTGAGCTTGAGACGCCGCGATCGGATGGGCTCAATCAGAACCCCCCGGTTTTCCAGCGCATCAAGGAATCCAGGCGTTTCGCTGTCCAGCTCGATCTCCACAACCGAGCGGTCGGCACGGCGTTCTTCGGCCAGATCGCAGGAATCGACCACCCGGCCGTTCTTGAGGATGAGAGCAGCATCGCATACCGCCTCGACATCTCCGAGCAGGTGGGATGAAAGGAGGATGCGGGTCTGACCTCGGCTACCAACTTCTCGAATCAGGTCGAGCATTTTTTTGCGCGTTGGAGGGTCCAAACCGTTCGACGGTTCGTCGAGTAAGAGAAGGCGGGGACCGTTGACCAAGGCCTGGGCGAGCTTCACCAGCTGTTTCATGCCCGTTGAAAAGCCGCCGATCTTTCGGTATCGAGCCTCGCCCAATCCTACGAAGGAGAGGGCCTCATGGGCGCGCTCCAGCGCCGTTTGCGGCGCCAATCCGCCCAACTCCCCGAGATATCGCACCAGGCGAACCGGGGTCATGGATGCGATATGGGCATCGTCCTCCGGCATGTAACCCGTTACGGCACGAATGGCCCGCCCCCGGTCACCGAGGGGCTGGCCGAGCACGCGGGCGTCTCCGGAGGCCGGAGGGTAGAAACCGAGCAGAGTCCTCAACAAGGTGGTTTTCCCGGCGCCGTTCGGTCCCAGCAAGCCGACCACGTCGCCGCAGAGGTCGGCTCGGAGGCGGTCGAGCACCAACCGGCCCCCGAGGCGGACCGAAAGATCGCAGAGCTCGACCACGGCGTCGGAAGGGGGCCGGCCGACCTGCGAAGGATCCTGTTTCTGATTCTCGGTTCTCACACTGACTACCTCGCCGTAACCAACGCAGATTGTCTCCGGCCGGTTCTCCAATTTCTTCTACACGTCGAAAAACGACCCGGCCGCCGTTGTATCCACCGCCACCTCTCCATCACGCACCTGAATAGGGACATCCTTCAGGTGTGAGCCTCGGCAGGGACCGCTGACGCACAGACCGTCTTCCGGGCGGTATTTTGCGCCGTGAGAGCTGCAGACGAGGTGACAGCCGGCATCATCCCAGAGTTCGGCCGGTTCGCGCCCATCGAGTCGCATTGGCAGGTGGCGGCACTGGTTCTTGTAGGCCCTGACGGTTCCGTCCGGCAACCGGAGGAGGATGCCCTCCTCGTCAAATGGTCCCGCCTGGTACGTGAACTTGAGTCCGGAGTCTGGGATGTCCTTGAGTCTGGCGATGACCTGCATACCATATGATACGCGTAAAATGGGCTGCCGTTCTGAGAGGCCCGGTTGAAATTCCCACGGCATCCGCCGATAGTCCTCCAGGAATGGGTTTGAAGGTAGGGAGAGAATCTGCATGTCGGGTGGGAAACGAAAAGGCGACCTTCCGAACGAAAGCGCTGGGGAACATGGCCCGGCCGTCGTGCTGCCGTCGCGCTGGCAGACATTGAGTCGCCTCGGCGGCGGGGCTCAGGCGGAGGTGTGGCTGGCCATGGATCGTGTGGCTGGTGAGCGGGTTGCGATCAAGGTGGTTCACCCCGGGGCGACGAGTATGATCAAAGGCCGGTGGATCCGTGAGCTGAGGCTCGGTATGCAGTTGAGCCATGCCCACCTCATTCGGATTATCGATGTTCTCGAGGTGGGGGATGAGTTGGTCGCGGTGATGGAGTGGGCAGCCGGCGGCAACCTCGCCCAACGCATCGGTTTTGCTGGACCGCAGCCGGTTGCAACGGTGGTTCCGTGGGCCCGCCACGCCCTTGGTGCGCTGGCCTATCTCCACGACCAGGACATCGTTCACCGGGACGTCAAAGCCTCGAATCTCCTGTTGATGGAGGACGGAACCTTGAAGCTGTCCGACCTTGGGCTGGTAGGCGATCTCAGCCGCTCCGAGGCGCCAGGGGTTGTCGGCACGAGGTCTCACATGCCCGTCGAACAGTTCAGAGGGGAAGCGCCTCAAGCCTGGTGGGATTTGCACGCTCTCGGCTTCACCCTCCATCATCTTTTGACGGGCGCCCTGCCGCCACGAGGCGCCGACGGAGTCGCCGATCTGGTCGCCGACAAGCTCCTGCAGACCTCCGTCGACGGATTGGGTTGGGTAGCCGAGCTCGTCGATCGCCTTTTGGAGCACAGGCCGGGTTTGAGATGGGAGAATGGGGCGCAGGCATTGGCCGCGCTCGAACGTTTGCCCTGATCAGGGTCTCAGCGCCTCAACAAGTTGGAACATGTCTGCCGGAAGGGGCGCTTCGACCGCGACGTCGGCTTCGGTGACGGGGTGCTTGAAGGCGAGCCTCCAGGCGTGAAGGGCTTGGCGCGGGAAGTCCCTACACACCAGTCGTTGCCCGGGATCGATGAGGTTCCGCCACTGACGGCCGGAGTAGATCGGGTCTCCCACAATGGCATGGCCTGCGTGGGAAAGGTGGACCCGGATCTGATGGGTGCGGCCGCTGACCAGGGTGCAGGCCACGAGAGCTGTCCCGGACAGCCTCTCGCGGATATTGAAAATGCTCCTCGCTGCACGACCGCCCTCTCGCACCGCCATTCGTTTTCTGTCGACGGGATGGCGGTCGATCGGCTCGTCGATGACCCAGTGGTCAGTGGTTGGTGGGTCGTAACAGACGGCCAGGTAGGTCTTCCCGATCTGCCTGCGGCTGAAAGCAAGAGACAGGGCGAGATGGGCCCTGTCGGTCTTGGCGACGACCATGAGGCCGGTAGTGTCCTTATCCAGACGGTGGACGATGCCGGGGCGTTCCACACCCCCGATCCCTGAAAGGTCGGAGCAGTAGTGGAGGAGGGCATTGACGAGAGTTCCGTCTGGGTTCCCTGCTGCCGGATGAATTACGAGGCCAGCCGGTTTGTCGAGCACCAAGAGGTGTTCGTCTTCGAGGTATATGACCAGAGGGATGTCTTCAGCCGCAATGTCGGGAGCAACCGTGTCAGGTTCGTTGACGACGATCTCGTCCCCGTTTTGTACCCGGTCTGCGGGCCGAGCCTGTTGGCCATTCCGCCATACCTCGCCGGCGTCGATCCAACGGCGAATGCGCGATCTTGTCCACGTTGGAGAGCTGTCGGCGAGGAAGCGGTCCAGGCGGTTACCCACCTGGTCCTGAGCCACCACGAACCGGTGTCGGCTGCTCACCGGACCTGGCGGCGACTGATCCACAGGTGCAGGCAGATGCCCGACACGATCATCACCACCGATATGAACTGTGATGTCGAAAGAGCGCCACCGAATACGAAGCCCCGGGCGGCGTCGCCCCGCGTCCATTCGAGGGCAAAACGAGCCGGGCCGTACAGGAGAAGGTACGTGGCAAAGACCCTTCCAGGTTGAGGCCGCCGCCGGTAAAACCAAGCAAGCCCACCATAAATACACAGGTTCACAATGAACGAGTATACGGGGAATGGATGAACGGGAACTCCGAGAGGCGTGCCCAGCCTCTGTCCCGCTATCGGGTTGGTATAGGTGATTGCCCAGGGCGCGTCGCAGTGTCCTCCCCAACAGCAACCTGCCGCCAGGCACCCGAGACGCCCTATCGCCTGACCAAGTGCAACAGACGGCGCCAATGTGTCGAGGGTCAACAGCGGGGGCAGACAGTATCGTCTGAACAAGACGGCAGCGGCAACGACTCCGGTGACGAAGCCACCGAGGAAAACACCACCTGCCCGAACCAGGTCCAGCAGTTCCGCCGGTTGGTGGAGGTACCGCGGCAGCTCGACCACGACGAGAGTCAGCTTCGAGCCGAGAAGGGCCCAGATGACGATCCACAGGCCGAGGTCGATGATTCGGTCCGATTCGAGTTCCCTGGTGCGGGCCCGGCGGCCGGCCGTCCACAGTGCAGCAATCACGCCGACGGCGAGGAGCATCCCATAGCTGGGGATCTGCCAGAAGCCGAGATCAATCAGTATCGGATGCATTGTCCTCGGCTCTTGATGCTTCTGTACGGGAGGAACGAAACTCCGAGATGACCAGAAGGCCTGCCCCGATGGTTATCGCGCTGTCGGCGACATTGAAGTCTGGCCAACTCCAGCTTCTGTCGCCGATTCGCACCCAGAGGTGAACAAAGTCGACAACCCAGCCATACAGCACGCGATCAACCAGATTTCCGGCGGCGCCGCCGAGAATCAAACCGAATGCAAGCGCGGCCATGGGTTGGTGATGGCCGTGGCGAACCATCATCCACGCGATGAGAACGACTGCCGTCAGGATCACTGCGTGCAATATGACTCGCGAAAGAGGGCCGCCGTTGGCAAACAGACTGAAGGCTATTCCTGGGTTGTGAACATGGGTCAGAGCGAAGCCCGGGAAAACCTCGGTCCATGAGCCGACCGCCAATTTTTCAAGGACCATCGATTTTGTGATTCGGTCGAGGAGCAGGATGACCAGAGCGGTGATCCAGGGCAGCCACCTGAATAATGCCGCTCTCGTTGTGTTGGCGTTGATCGTTAAGGTTTCTGGGGGCAAAGGTCCCTCCGTCAAGACTTCGGAAAAGGAGCCTACGTGGCGCACTCGACACCGTCAAGTCGAGAGGCGGGACCGGCGACATCCCACGGTCGCCCGCGCCTCCTTTACGTGGACTTTTTCCCAGAAAAGAGGTTCCTGATTTCGAGTGCTGCGACGAGGAAGTGAAGCAGCCCGAATGCACTGACAGCCCCGCGAAATCCAGGCGAACCGAGCGTGCCTCCTGGAACGGGTGGAAGTCGTACGATCAGCATGCCCCAAAGAGGTGACCATGGCACGAGGAGGAAGAGCAGCCCAGCATAGGTGAGATAGGTGCCGTAGACGAGCGCTACCAAAAAGTGGATCAACCTCACCCGTGCATTGTAGCGGGTCAAGGTGAGCTCGCTGCAGAAGAGTTGACACTCCTTGCCCGTATCGACCTCACCGGTTAGTCTCTGACGATGGCGCTGAAGATTCTCTGGTGCTCCCCGCTTCCACCGGTCCGATCAGGGGTGAGCGATTATGCAGTCGAATTGCTTCGGCCATTGTGCCAGCGGGCCCAGGTGCGAATTCTCTCACCGTCGGGCCTGCCGGACCCCCAGATTCCTGAAGATCTTGCAGTCGCTATCGTCCCTCCGGACACCGAACCCTTCGATGGGGAGATCGCGCTCGTTCACCTCGGAAACAATCCTCATCACTGCTGGTTGGTCGATCGTTGTGCCCGAGATGCGCCTGTCATCGTCGTGCACGATCTGGTATTGCATCACCTGATCGTCGAGTACTCCGCCACGATAGGGGACCCCCGGATCCTGGAGCAATATCTTCGATTGGGCCATAACGATGCCGGCGTCGCATTGGCAAAAGCCCGGGAGTACGGACTTCGCGGGCGCCTTGATCCCTTCATGTTTCCTGCCCGCCGAGGCTTGCTCGAGGGAGCACGTGCACTGGTCACCCACTCGAGGTGGGGCGAAAAGATTCTCAGACAGGAATTTCCCACCAAACCCGTCTTGCGGCTCGGTCTGGCTGCTGTGGACCCTTTTCCGGTTGATCGCACGAGCCTGAGAAAGGACCTGGGGGTTGGGAATGACGAGCTTTTGCTCATGCATCTCGGGTTTCTGACGCAGGAAAAAGGGCTGGAGTCGGTCCTTGCCGCCGTTGCGGCGGCCCGAGAATGTGGTGTTTCAGTCAGAGTCGTTCTTGTTGGGGAACGGGATGGGGCCGGCCGCCTGGATCGGGCCGTTGCCGCGTGTGGGCTCGAAGAAGTCGTTACGTGCACGGGTTGGGTGGAGTGGGAACACATGATCAGAATGCCGGCCGCAGCCGACTTGGGCATAGTACTGAGGGTGCCATCGGCTGGAGAGACCTCGGCGGCTGTGGTTCGTTTCCTGGCGTGCGGAACCCCGGTCGCAGTCGTCGGCCAACGCCAGTTCCTCGAGTGGCCAGAGGTGGCCGCGCCACGCATCACTCCAGGGCCATCGGCGCAGGCGGAGGTTACGAGGCTGCTGATCGGTGCGGCTCGCGACCGTGAGTGGGGGAGCAGGCGCGCCGCCGCCCGCACGACCTATACGAACCAGCATCGGCCGGACGATATCGCCACCAACCTGGTGGATTTTCTCAGTTCGCTGTGATCGGCTGAGTTGGGCGGGCCGATGCCTCCATCGTGACCGCAGTGAGAGCCGCGCCGGCGTGTGCACGATTCGCCTCGATGATTTCGTCGTCGGAGACTGACAGAACCGCCTGCTCGAGAACCGACGTGGCGTCGGCGTATCTCTGAAGTCGGAACAGGCTGACGCCGAGGAGGTTGAGGATTGCCGGTTCCCCAGACCGCTTGGCCGCAATCGGTTCAAGAACCGCCAAAGCTTCTCCGGGTTGGTCTCGTTCGATGTGGAGCAGTGCCCAGAGGACGTCACCGTCGCCTTCCGACCCGGCGCCGACGCTGGTCAGGACCCGTTCGGCTTCGGCCAGGTTGCCAGTTTGGATCAGAGACAGGGCCAGAGAACGTTGCATGTCAGCCTCGTCAAATCCCTCAGCAGTCGCTGTGCGGAGTTTCGCGAGTGCCTCCTCATATCGACCGAGACCAAGCAGCGCCTGGCCCATTCGGCCCTCGACCTGGGCGTCGTTGTAGAGGAGGTTTGCCGCCGCTTGAAAAGCCTCGAGAGCTCGTTCCATCTGGCCATCCCGCAAGAGGATCTCCCCGAGAGCGAGCTGCACCTCCGGCAGGAGCGGGTTCTCCGCGAGAGCTGTTTCGAGCTCCCCCGCGGCCTGTTCGTAGTTACCGAGATCCCCGTCGAGAAGCCCGAGTGCGGCCCATGCCCGGTCCGAGCGCGGGAAGTCCTGAGTCAGCTGGCGAAAAACATCGCGTGCTGCGGAGGCATCCCCTCGGGCCAGGTACACCTCTCCAAGTCTGAGATTGAGCCCCAGATTTCCGGGCTGGAAGCCGAGAGCTGATTTCAGGGCGAACTCCGCTTCTTGCCACTTCTGGGCACGCTGAGCGGCCTCGGCCATCAACTCGAGCGCTGCGACGTTACTCGGCTGCCGAGAGACTGCCTGCCTGAGGAGGCCAAGCGCAGTCTCCGCGTCGCCGCTTTCGAGCTGCCGATTGGCTCTCAAGATCAGGTCGGGAATTGTCATCCTGTCCGTCAGCGCGTGGGTTCCCATCAGCCCGTCCGCTCGACCGCGGGCCAGGTCTTGCGCATCGTCTGTTCTCCCCAGCATTGTCAATATCTGAACCTTCAGTGGAACAAGGCGGCCGTCGAGAGGGTAGGCCTCCATCAGCCGGTCAACATCGCCGAGAGCGCCCTCGAGGTCGGATTCCTGAGAGATCCGGGCGTCGATCGTGACCAGGGTCACTTCGAGGTCTGGAGCTGGAGTTCCGTCCGAGAGAATCCCGTCGATAACTCTCCTCCGCGCCGCATCGAACAAGTCCATGAACTCCTCGGTGTAGTAGTCGGGAACGAGGCTGAGTTCCGCATTCTCGACGAGGGCGGCATGGAGATGAGTGCCAACCTCGTCGGTTCGGCCGAGCGCGAACAGGGTCCAGGCGATGTTCACGTGCAGTCGGGACCTGTGTTCGGGGTCCTCAGTCTCCGTGAGCGCCACCGTATAAAGATCCACAGCACGCGCAAAAGACCCCTGGCGGTAGGCTTGAACCGCCAGATCCTCACTCGCGGTCGTTTCCTGAGCGGGAGCTGAGAAGCTCAGCAGCAAAAGAAGGGCTGAAAATACGGCAACAAATCGAACCTGCATGATGGCAATCTACTCCCGATCGCCGTTCGCTTCAAGGGAGAGCCCCGGATCGAGGGGTGGGGGAGGTGTGAGCGACATCAGTCGCTAGGGACGGCGTCACCTATTATCAAGCCCGCGGCAGGGAGGCTGGGAACGCTGACAGTCCGTTCGAATGGTGACTGATTCTCCCACTGCACCACCAGCCGGTGTTGACCCGCCGGCACCTTTTTCCTGATGATCGGGAGCTTCCCGAGCCAGGCGCCGTCGAGGAAAACCTCTCCTCCCGGAGGCGTTTGACCAGGAAGAGCCGAAACGGTGATGAAGCCCAGATCGACAGTCAGGGCAACCGTTTGGCCGTCGACCTCGGACACCTGCCGCCTCAGCGCTTGCGGCTCGATCCCGTCGATATGGAGGGTGAAAACGTGAGAGCCCGGCATCAAGTTGGTCGTCCGGGTCTGGGTTGTTTGTTTTTGCCCGCCGAGCCACTTACCGTCGATCTTGACGGGACAGGGAGGGTCGACGACCAGGCGGACGGCCACCGGCCCCTGGGTCGGTGTTGGCGACGGTTCGGGTATTGGGGTCGCGGTCGGCGTCGGGGTTGGCGTCGGGAGTGGGGTGGGCGTTTGAGTCGGTGTCGGCGTCGGGGTTGGTATCCAGGGCGCTCCTTGTGGGCCGAAGACAGCCTGCTGGGCCCGGGGCGAGAAGTAGAGTGTGACCGCTGCGGCGCCGAGGAGGCCGAGAAGAACGAGGAAGACGATGAGGACCGGGTTTCCCCGCCGTCTGGTGGGGCTGTCGAACTCGGGTTCGTGGTGGATGGCGGTTCCGCCGGCGTCGGACAACTCGGCAAGGACCTGGGTGCCTTCCATCATGGCGATTTCTTTACTTTCGCTCTCAGAGCTCTTGCTCGGCAAGCGATCGAGGGCCAACCTCAAGATTCCGGTCGTGACGTCCTTTCCTTGAATGCCGGGAATGTCGTCCATTGAAATATGTCGCAGATTCTCGATGAGGTCGGCGGCAGTCTGAAATCGATCTTCAGGGTCTTTGGCCATGCAGCGGGTAATGACTTCCGCCAATTCGGCTGGACAGCTCGGACTGACGGCCCGCGGCACTTCAGGTTCTTCGTTGAGGATCTTGTAAAGGACATTGCTGAGCGAGGAGCCCTGGAAGGGTCTCACCCCGGTGATGAGTTCGTAGCCTACGACACCGAGGGAAAAGATGTCGGTTCGGGGATCGACAGTTGCCCCCTGAATCTGCTCCGGTGAGAGGTACCCGGCTGTCCCGAGGGCAATCCCGGTTTGCGTGAGCTTCGAACCGCCTTCGAGGGACTTGGCGATACCGAAGTCCATGATCTTGACGGTTCCGTCCTCCAGGATTCTGATGTTGGAAGGTTTGATGTCCCTGTGGATAATTCCCCGATCGTGCGCAAACTGGAGTCCCTCGGCAACCTGGAGGATGATTGACACCACGGCGTTGAGATCTCCCAGGACCCCCGAGTTCAGCAGGTGATCAACGTCATACCCGGAAAGGAACTCCTGTACGAGGTAGGGAACCCCATCCTGGAGCCCGAAATCGAATACGAGGGTGATATTCCTGTGCACGAGGTTGCCAATGAACTGCGCTTCCTGGTAGAAGCGCTGGCGCACCTCTTCGTCTGGTGAAGCGCACATCTTGATCGCAACGGGACGCTTGATAAAAGGGTCCCACGCCTGGAATATGACCCCAAAACCGCCATGGGCGATCTGTGATGTGATCTCGTACTTGCCTATTCGCTGCGGCATTTCCATCGTGTCCGCATTGTAGCTTGGAGTTCAGGAAAGGAATAGTACGAACAAGCTCATTCTTCATGAGTCAAGAAGAAGGACAGCTCCTCGAGATAGATTTTGAGATCGACCGTCTTGACGAGCACCGTTTCCGGCGCCCGAACCCTGACCGTGGCGAAGTTGAGTATCGTGCGCAGTCCCGCCTCAACCATCGAGTCGCATACGCTCTGGGCGCTGAGCGCTGGAGTGGTGATCACACCGATCTCGACCTTTCGCTGAAGGACGATCTCATTCAGCCGCTGGGAGTTCTCGACAAGCAGCCCTGCAGGTGTAGGGTCCCCGATTCGGGATGGATCCGAATCGAGCACTCCCACGACAAGAAAGGTGCCACCAGAAAACCCGGAGTAGTGACACAGGGCCGTGCCGAGGTTGCCGGCGCCGACGATGAGCAAACGCCTTTCCCTGTCCAAGCCGAGGATCTCGATGAGGTAGCGTCGGAGTTCGGTGACGTTGTAGCCAACCCCCCGAACACCAAACTCCCCGAAGTACGCCAGATCCTTCCTGATCTGAGCAGAGTTCAGGTTGAACCTCTTGGCGAGATCCTGACTGGAGGCGGTGTTGGCACCCTCCTCGATCAATTGGTCGACACAACGAAGGTAAACGGAAAGACGACCGATGGTGAGATCCGAGATGCTTCCCGGGTCGATGTGGTGTTTGTACGACATGGCGGGCTACTTCACGAGGCTGAGTGCCGCGATTCGTGCTGCGGTCAGAACTGGCGTCGGCAGGAGGCCGATCACACACACCCCGACAGCGGTGACGGCTGCCGCTGCGGAAAGTGTGAAGGAGGGCACCAATTCGGTCGGAGTCGACGACTCGGGCTTCATGTACATGACATATACCACGCGCAGGTAATAGAACGCCGAGAGCAACGACATCAGCATGCCGACAACCGCCAACCAGACGAATCCTGCGTTCACGGCCGCACTGAAAACCATGAACTTTCCGATGAACCCGACAAACGGTGGAACGCCTGCCAGAGAAAAAAGACAGATGGTGAGCGCCAGGGCCGGAATCGGTTGTTTCCATCCTTGCCCCTGCAAATCGGAAATGAGGTGTGCCTCATCTTCTCTGGTCGAGAAAAACGCCACCGCAGCAAAAGCCCCCATGTTCATCAAGGTGTAGGCCGCCAGGTAGACGAGGACGCCGGTACCGCCATCAGTCCCACCGGCAATGATGGCCACGACTGCATAGCCCATGTGGGCGATACCCGAGTAGGCGAGCATGCGTTTGATGTCGCGTTGCACGATGGCGACAACATTACCCAGAAACTGTGAACCGATGGCGAGTACGCACGCGACGAAAAGCCAATCATTACCAAATCGCAGCAGGTCCATACCCTCGACGAGGCGAAACAAAGCGATCAGGACTGCACCCTTCGGGACCACGGAGAGGAAGGCCGTGACCGGAGTGGGACTGCCCTGGTATACGTCCGGCGCCCAACCGTGAAACGGGAAAAGCGCGAGCTTGAAGGCAAAACCACCGATGATGCCGGCAAGGCCGAGCGCGAGCAATGGGCTGAACCCGTCCATGCGCCGCACCGCCGCGCCGACGTCGATCAAATTGGTGCTCCCCGTCAAGCCGTAGATCAACGCAATCCCGTAGACCACGAACGCTGAGGCGAAAGCACCAACGATGAAGTACTTGAGACCAGCTTCGAGGCTGATCGGCGCCCTTTTCAAAAAGGCATTGAGGACGTACAGCGGAATTGAAAGAAGCTCGAGGCCCAGGAAGAGTGGCAGAAAGTCGATGGAGGACGCCATGACCATTGCGCCGACAGCGGCGAACTGCAAAAGAGCGTAGAACTCCAGGTCCGGAGCGTGAGCACGGCGCAGGAAAGGCCCGGCTATCCAGGCACTGATGAACAGGGCTGCAAGAATATAAATGTCGACGAATGAACTCACGGCATCGATACGAAGGACGCCGCCCCAGACCTCTCCCGGCAGTGGGCCGGCAATCCGGGCCCAACCCGCAATACCAATGGCAAGAAGGGTGGCTTCAGAACCGTAGGTCTTGAGGCGGGGGAATACGGAACCGAGCAACAACAGGAGTCCCGCCGACACCGTGAGTACGATGGCGGGCAGGACGGCCAACAGATCTGAGGAGGATGGCACGAACATTAGCAGCACCTATTCCAGAAGGAGGCGTACCGCCGCCTCTATGGGTGACAAGAAGGTCATGGGATGGACACCGATCCAGACGATCAGCACCACCAAAGGCAGGATCGTAACGATCTCACGGAGGTTCATGTCGTCAAGGTTCCGGTTTTCTTCATTCGTGAGTGGGTTCCAGAAGACTCGCTGCACCATCCACAACATGTAGACCGCACCGAATATGATCCCCAGACCGGCGAAAACAACTGCAATCGGCGCCGCCTGCCAGGATCCAGCGAGGATCAGAAACTCACCAACAAAACCATTCAGACCTGGTAAGCCGATGGATGACAAGGTGATGAAAAGAAAAAAGCCCGTGAAGATCGGTACGACACCTGCGATACCCCCAAAATCTGCAATCATGCGGGTGTGGCGCCGTTCGTAGATCATGCCGACGAGGAGGAAGAGGGCGCCGGTGGAAAGGCCGTGATTGACCATTTGCAGGATGGCGCCCTCGGTCGAGCTGACGGTCCCCGCAGCCAGACCGAGCACTACGAAACCAAGGTGGCTGACGGATGAGTAGGCGACCAGCTTCTTGATGTCTGTTTGAACCAGGGCCACAAACGCGCCGTAGAGGATGCCGATGACGGCCAGGGTGAGGATGACCGGTACCGCTCGCTCCCACGCCTGCGGAAACAGCGCCCGGTTGAACCGGAGAAAACCATAGGTGCCGAGCTTGAGGAGCACTCCCGCAAGGATGATCGAACCGCCCGTCGGTGCCTCGACATGGGCGTCCGGCAGCCATGTATGGAACGGAAACATGGGGACCTTGATCGCGAAGGCAAGAGCAAATGCAGAAAAGACAAGCATTTGCGGGCTCCAGAACCCGGCCATCGCGAGGGTGGGAGCCGTGTCGAGCCAAGCGAGATAACTGAAAGACCACGCTCCCGTTGCCTCAAAGTGGGCCCGTGCGGTGTAGAGAATGGCCACCAGCATGAGAACGGAACCCGCCATGGTGAAGAGGAAGAACTTGACCGCAGCATAGATCCGACGGGGCCCACCCCACACCCCGATGATGAAGTACATGGGGATGAGCATGACCTCCCAGAAGACGTAGAAAAGGAAAACGTCCAGTGCGAGAAAGGCCCCGATCATCCCGGTCGACAGAAGCAGCAGTGAGATGTGGAACCCCTTGACCTTCTCAGTCACCGACGTCCAGGATGCGCCGATCACGATCGGTACCAGAAGGGTGGTCAACATGACGAGCAGAAGGGAAATGCCATCGACGCCGACGTTGTACTGGATGCCGAACTGGGGAATCCAGTCAAATCGCTCGACCATTTGCATGCCGGGAAGATCAGGATCGAACCCGAACCAGATCAATAGCGAAGCAAAGAAGACAACGAGGGATATCCCGAGCGCAAGCCACCGTACGAGCTGGCCATGCCGGCCTGGCACGAGGCCGAGCAGGATCGCGGCCAACGCCGGTACCAGGGTCACGATGGAGAGAATGTGGGACTCGAGCACAAAGGCCTCCCGCCTACCACATAATTATGGCCATGGCGAGCACGCCAATGGCCACAGAAAGAGCGTAGTTGCGTACGTTCCCGGTTTGCAGAAACCGGAGGAGATCACCGGTGAGTTCGGTTAAGAAAGCCGCGCCGTTGACGATGATCGTATCGATGATCAAGACATCAACGAATTTCCAGCACCAATTTGCCAGACTGTGAAGAGGCTTCACGATCACGGCGTCATAGAGCTCGTCCACCCAATATTTGTTGAGCAGAAGTTTGTAGGCGAAGGGAAAACGCTCC
>CAZCEX010000013.1:0-11631 GCA_964497785.1 uncultured Thermoanaerobaculia bacterium
TTCCTGGGACCGCTGAGCTCCAGCCCAATACTGGGGTTTCTTCCTGGGACCGCCGAGCTCCAGCTCGGCATGATCACGATCCGGTTTCTGGAGGGCTTCGGAATCCTCCCCAACCCCACGTTCAGACCCTGTTTCGACGATATCGTCATGTCCAGGGTGTACGCAGATCCGAGCAAAACTGATTCCCAGAACGGATTTTTGCCGAGCTGGAGCTCGGCGGTCCCAGGATCAACCACAGGTGTCATTTCTCCTCTATTGATTTTATCGGGTGGAGGCCACTCGGCCGCCGCATCCGAGAAAACCCTTCTGACCTCTGCCCGAGAAAATCACCAGTTGACTCTTTCAAACATTCGTTTAATATAAGCGTTCGAAACGATCGATCTAAACGATTGATCGAAAGGAGGCGGCGCCATGGCCTCGACGCCGACATTGGGAAACGCCGAAACCCGCGACCGGATCCTTACCACCGCAGGCAGGCTCTTCGCCGAACAAGGCTATGACGCGACCTCGATCCGCGACATCACCACCCATGCCGACTGCAATGTCGCTGCTGTGAACTACCACTTCGGCGGCAAAGATAAGCTCTACGTCGAAACCTTCAGACGTCTGCTCGTCGACCTGCGGGACCGCCGGATCAACCGGCTTCGGCGGGACATGCGGGACATCGAAGAACCGACGCTCGAAGACTTCCTATTGAGCTTCGCGGAGTCCTTTCTCGAGCCGCTGGTGGACGGACAGAAAGGGCACCTCTTCTTGTCGTTCTTCGCTCGCGAGATGGTCGACTCCCACCTCCCGGTCGAGATGTTCGTCAGCGAGTTCATCAAACCGCTTCTCGACGCGACCGCCGAAACCCTCGAACGGCTGGGACCGCCGCTCGACACGACCACCACCCGCCTGTGCCTGATGTCGGTGGTCGGACAGCTGCTGCACACTCTGAAGGCCTGGCACCACTTCGCCAGGCCGGACGGACCGGCACTCGTTCCCCAGGATCTCGACGTGCACATCCGCCACATCGTCCGGTTCTCCGCAGGCGGAATCCGCGCCTGTTCTCCTTCTCCGGAGGCATCATGATACGCAGGCTCACCATCATCCTCATTGTTGTCTCGCTGGCCGGTTGTACGCTCGGGCCCGATCCGGAACGACCGAGCACCGCGGCGGACACGGCTTCGACGTTCGCCAACGTCGAACAGGCCGAAGCACCCCGGCTCTCGACAACGCCCTGGTGGACTCGCTTTGGCGACCCGGCGTCGGTCGAGCTCGTCGAACTCGCCCTCGAGCAGAATACCGATCTCCAGGTCGCCGCGGCCCGGGTTCTCGAGGCGGAAGCCGGCCTGCGCAAGAGCAGAGGATCACTCTGGCCCCAGGTCGATTACCAGGTCAATGGAAGCCGGGCGAAGTCGTCATTCGTACTCCCGGAAATCGGCCGCCGGTCCATCTACTCGACCTCATACACGGCAAGCCTGGGCGTCTCCTACCAGCTCGACCTCTTCGGCAAACTCAAACGTACTCGACAGGCCGCCTGGGCCTCGCTGCTCGCCCAGCACGCCGCACAGGAAACCGTGCAGCACTCGGTCATCGCCGGGGTCATCCGGAGCCGCGTGCAATTGGCCACCGCCCAACGGGCTCTCACTGTCGCCCACGACATCCAGACGAGCTGGGAACGCACCCTCGAAACGGTCGAGCGGCGTTACCGGTCCGGTCTCGTCGGCGCCGTCGACCTGCACCTCGCACGTGAGAACCTCGCCGCCACCGAAGGCGTCGAAATCATCCTCGCGGCCTCCGTCGAGCAGGCACGACACGCTCTCGATGTACTTGTCGGCCGACGCCCCGGCGGCGCTCCCCTGCTCGCCGACACACTGCCGGACCTGCCTGATCTCGAGCCGGTACCCGCGGGTCTGCCGGTGGCCCTGCTCGATCGCAGGCCCGATCTGATTCAGGCTGAAATGCAGCTTTCGGCAGCAACCTACGGAGTCGGCATCGCTCTCGCCGACCTCTACCCCTCCCTCAGTCTCACCGCGTCCGGTGGCGCGGCGTCCGATTCGATCACCAACCTGCTCGACGTCGACTCGATCATCTATAACACGGTCGCCAATCTGGTCGGTCCGATCTTCACCGGCGGCGCCCGCCGCGCAGAAGTCGAGGCCTCCCGGGCACGCGCCCAAGCCGCCACGGCCGTCTATGCCGGCACCGTCTTGACGGCTCTCAGAGAGGTCGAGGATGCACTCGTCGCCGACCAGGCAAATCGTAGACGCCTCGAGACCACCCGCAAACGGCTCCAGGAGGCACAGGCCGCGGACTCGATTGCCCGCCAGCGCTACCAACGCGGCGTCGAGACCTTCCTCAAGGTCCTGGAAACCGAGCGCCGACTGCGAACAGCCGAAGAGGCGATGATCACCACCAAGGCAGAGCTCTGGAATACCCGCATCGACCTCTTCCTCGCTCTCGGCGGCGACTGGTCCCTCCCCGAAGGCCCACCATCTTCGGATGGCGACCACGAAGCATCGACCGAGGCCCCCCACATCGTGCTGGTCGACAATGCCACTGTAAATGAGGTGTCCTCATGAGTACGCGTGCTTCGAAGATCATCGTTCCCATTCTGATCCTGGCCCTCGGCGTGTCCGGAGCGGCCTTGCTGGCCTTCTCACGGCGCGCCCCGCAACGCCTCGAGAAGGAGGTGCTCGGTCCCCTTGTCGAGGTCATGACGGCGCATACGACCACTGTGTCGACCGTCGTTCAGGGTTATGGGGAGGTCCACGCCCGAACGATCGTCGAGGTCGTACCCCAGGTCGCCGGCAGGATCATCCAGATCCACCCGGCGCTGGTGGCCGGCGGCCGCATTGGCGCCGGCGAAACGCTCGCCACAATTGAGCCGCGCGACTACGAGCTTGCCGTTGACCGCGCACAGGCGGCCGTCGCCCGCGCCTCCGTCGGACTGGAACGAGAGCAGGCAGAGGCCCTCGTCGCCCGCGAGGAGTGGGATGCCATCCACCCGGGAGAAGAGCCGTCCTCGGGCCTGGTGGTCCGCGAACCTCAGATTCGCCAGAGTGAAGCAGAGCTGGCCGCGGCTCGCGCCGACCTCGCGGTCGCCCGTCTCAACCTCGAGCGAACCCGAATCACCCTGCCATTCGACGGCATCGTCGCCAGCGAATCGGTCGCTCTCGGACAGTTCGCCTCGACTGGGCGAACGATCGCGACCGTTTATGGAACCGACATCGTCGAGGTCCGCATCCCGCTTGCCGATCGCGAGCTCGCGTGGTTCGACGTGCCAACCCGACCCGGAGTCAAAGGCCCGCCTGCCCGAGTCATCTCCACCATGGGTGGGCGCCCGACGGTCTGGAACGGACGGGTTGTGCGCATGGAGGCGCGAGTCGACACCGCGTCGCGCATGGTCCCCATCGTGATCAACGTCGCCGACCCCTTCAAGACATCTGACGGTCGTTTACCGTTGATGCCGGGATCCTTCGTCGAGGTCGAAATCCAGGGCAGAACGATCGAAGACGTGGTACCGATTCCCCGCCACGCCCTGCGCGAAAACAGCTCCGTATGGTTGGTCGACGGGGAGCAGATCGTCATCCGAAGGATCGAGGTTGCCCGTACCGACCAGGACACCGCCTACGTATCGTCCGGCCTCATCGAAGGTGACCTCGTGGTCGTCAGCACGCTCGAGGTGGTCACAGACGGAATGACCGTACGGGCCGTCGAGATCGACGAAACGACAGGCGGTGCAGCATGAATGGAAAACGCGGACCCCTGGCGTGGTTTGCCGGCCACCACGTGGCGGCGAACCTGCTGATGGTCGGCATCCTCGTCGCTGGCGGCCTGGCCCTCGTCAATACCAAGATCGAGGTCTTCCCCGAGCTTGACACCGACATCGTGACGGTGCAGGTCCCCTACCTGGGCGCTTCGCCCGCCGAGGTCGAGGAGGGCGTCTGCATCCGTGTCGAAGAGGCCATCGCTTCGGTCGAAGGCATCAAGCGCGTCAAGGCAACCGCCACCGAGGGCATGGGAATCGTCACCGCAGAGCTCGAGGAGGACGCTCACGACCAGGAGGTTCTGGACGACATCAAGGCAGCCGTCGACCGCATCGAGACCTTCCCTGCCGAAACCGAGAAACCGGTCGTGGCCGAGGGCGACTCGCGGCGGCGCGTGATCACCATCGTGCTCTACGGCGACACCACCGAAAAGACCCTGAAGAGCTTGGCAGAGCACGTTCGAGACGAGCTCACCGCACGGGAAGGGGTGTCACAGGTCGAGGTCTCCGGGGTTCGCCGCTATGAAATCTCGATCGAGGTGTCCGAGGAGGCCCTCCGTCGCCACGGCCTGACATTCGAGCAGGTCTCCAGAGCAGTCGGCGCCTCGTCACTCGACCTCCCCGGCGGGGCGGTCAAGACCCGTGGAGGTGAGATCCTCCTGCGAACCAAAGGGCAGAAGTACCTCGGGACCGAGTTCGAGGATGTCGTCATCCGCGCTCAACCCGGCGGCAGCCAGCTCTACTTGTCGGATGTCGCCACCGTGATCGACGGATTCGAGGACTCAGACACGGCATCCCGGTTCGACGGCAAGGCAGCAGCACTGATCCAGGTCTTCCGCGTCGGGCAGGAGGGTGCGCTCGACGTCGCTTCCACTACCAAGAAATACCTGGAGGAGCTCGAGCCGACCCTGCCCGCAGGCGTCGCCATCGCCACATGGGACGACGACTCTATCGTCTTGAAACAACGCATCGGCCTGCTCCTGCGCAACGCCCGTCTGGGCCTCATCCTCGTCTTCTTGTGCCTGGCTCTTTTCCTCAACTTTCGCCTCGCACTCTGGACCACGATGGGCATCCCGATCTCCTTCCTCGGGGGCCTGTGGTTGGCACCAATGTTCGGCGTATCGATCAACATGATCTCGCTCTTTGCGTTCATCATCGCCCTTGGAATCGTGGTCGACGACGCCATCGTCGTCGGCGAAAACATCTACCGCTATCTCGAGCAGGGGAAAAAACCGATCGACGCCGCCATCAACGGCGCCCGCGAGATGGCCGTTCCGGTCACATTCGCGATCATCACGACGGTTGCGGCCTTCGCTCCCCTGCTCTTTGTCAGCGGCATGATGGGCAAGGTCATGCGCCAGATCCCGATCGTCGTGATCATGGTCCTCGCCATGTCGTTGGTCGAGGCCCTGCTCATTCTCCCCGCCCACCTCTCGGGCCGCAGCTTCCGGATCCGCTTTCTCTCGCCGATCACGAGTCGGATCGAGGCAATTCAGGCCAAAGTCCAGAGAGGTCTCGAATGGGTCATTCAGGAACCCTACCGAAAGTCTCTCGACTTCTGTCTGAAATACCGATACGCCACGGTCGCCGCCGCCGTTTCCGTCGTACTGCTCCTCCTCGGCTACGTCGCCAGCGGTCAGTTGAAGTTCTCTCTCATGCCGAAGGTCGATGCCGACAACATGGTCGCCTACCTCACCATGCCACAAGGAACGCCAGTCGAGGTGACCGAACGCGTGCTCTCGCGAATCGAGGCAGCCGCCCACCAAGTCACTACAGAAATTGATCAACAGGCCTCCGACGGAGAGCCCTCGGTGCTCCTTCACAGCTCGTTGACCGTCGGCCAACAACCCACTCAGGGCGGACACGGTCCAACCGCGAGCTCGACTCCCGGGGGCACGTCCTCCAATCTCGGCGAGGTCAACGTCGAACTTTTGGGTTCCGACGTGCGGACCATTTCTTCCAACCGCCTGGTCAACCTGTGGCGGGAAAGGGTCGGCGAGGTCCCCGGCGCCGTATCCTTGACCTTTCACAGCAATCTCTTCTCGGCCGGCGACCCGATCTCCGTCCAGCTCGCCCACCGTAACTTCGACACCTTGCTCGCCGCCGTCAAGCGCCTCGAGCTGGCCGTCACCGAGTATCCCGGGACCCGCGACGTCGCCAACAGCTTCATCCTCGGCAAGAAGGAGCTCAGGCTTGAGCTGACGCCGGAGGGCCGCACCCTCGGGCTCACCCTTTCGGATCTCGCCCGCCAGGTCCGGTCGGGGTTTTACGGCCAGGAGGTCCAACGAATCCAGCGCGGCCGCGACGACATCCGCGTCATGGTCCGCTACCCGGAGTCAGAGCGCCAGAGCATCGGCGACATCGAACGCTCGCGCATTCGCCTCCCTGGCGGCTCGGAGGCGCCCTTTTCGACGGTCGCGAGCATCACCCAAGGCCGCGGCTACGCCTCGATCGACCGCACAGACCGCCGCCGGGTCGTGACCGTCACGGCCGATGTCGACGCGGATGTCGCAAACGCCAACGAGATCAACCGCGCGCTCAACTCCTCCGTGCTTCCAGACCTGGCACGCGATTTCCCGGGCCTGGTGTTCTCCTTCGAAGGCGAGCAACGCAACCAACAAGAGTCCATGGGCAGCCTCAAGACCAACTTCATCGTTGCTCAGCTCGCGATCTTCGCCCTGCTCGCCATCCCGTTCAGGTCGTACATCCAGCCGCTCATCGTCATGTCCGCCATCCCTTTCGGAATCGTCGGCGCAATCCTGGGACACATCGTGATGGGTCTCGACCTCAGCATGCTGTCAGTCTTCGGCATGGTTGCCCTGTCCGGCGTCGTCGTCAACGACTCCCTCATCATGGTCGATCTCATCAACCGCGAACGAGCGGCCGGAATCACCATGGAGAGGGCGATCCGTGACTCGGGCATGCGCCGATTCAGGCCGATCATGCTCACCACCGCGACGACCTTTCTCGGCCTGTCACCGATGATCTTGGAAACGAGCCTGCAGGCCAAGTTCCTGATCCCGATGGCGGTCAGCCTCGGTTTCGGGATCGTCTTCGCAACCGCCATCACGCTCATCCTCGTTCCAGCGTTTTACCGAATTCTCGAGGATTTCCGCGCTTTCTTCGGGATCCAGGGGCACGAGGGACGTCTCAGCCGCCAGCTTCCTAGCGCCCCGTCCCCGGAGACCGGTACGTGATCCACGTCATTCCTGCACCAGGAAAGTCCGGGTTCAACAGCACCCCATCTGGGTTGCCGTGCCATAATTCCGCGCGATGACGAAGGCGAACGTACTAGTCGTAGAGGTGGATTTGCAGGAGTACGACGAAATTGCACCCCCACTCCTTCGCTCTCTGTTCGACGTTGATCGCATTCCCGGCGCGGCCTCTGCGCTCGACCTGCTCACGGCGATCCCTTTCGCCGCCATCATCTGCAAGTACCCTCTGCGCGACCTCGACGCGAGGGACTTCCTCGCCGCAATCCGCAAACCCGGCTCGGCGAGCGCCGAAGCCGCTATCGCTTTCGTGGCCGAACCGGACGAGTTCGAAACCGCGACGCCCTTGCTGGAGGTTGGAGCCAACCTCGTTCTATCCCTCGACGAACCGGAGGGTGAACGCGAGGCCATGCTGTGTGCCATGTTCGGCATCCAACCCCGACGGTCGATGCGCGTGCTTGTCAAGCTCATGGTCATCGTCAACGAGGACCAACCCGACCGTTTCGTCTCCCAGACCCACGACATCTCGGCCAGCGGCATGTTCGTGGCGACCAGGAAGATCTTCCCAGTCGGCACCAAAGCACGATTCCAGTTTGCCCTCCCCGGGGAGAACCGGCCGTTCCAAGGTGTGAGCGAGGTGATGCGTTTTACCGACCCCTCCAACGGCGGTCCCAACGGCTTGGGCATGCGGTTCATGGACTTCGACGTCCCCGGCGATGCGGATCGGCTCGATCAGCGATTGACGGTCATGAAGACCTAGATCGAACCACTTGACGACAGCCGATCCCATTTCGAGATTTCCTCTTTTGTGACATTTGTCATTGTGAAATTTCCATGGCTTGTATACAATCCTCGTCCGATATGAAGAAAACCTCGTCCTCCGAGCAAACGCCGAAAAAACGTATGGGAGAGCTGATGAGTTGCAGAGCTATTCGCTGGGTCGTGATTTTGATCATCGCAGTCGCAGCCGTTCAGGTTGGGGCATTCGGGCCGAAAGGGATTCAAGACAATCTCGATCTCCTTGTCTTCACCTCACCCGAGCTTCGTATCGTCGAGTCCCTCGTGGCCTCGGACACGGTCAGAGAAACCCTGGCGAGCGCCGAAGAAATCGACCGATTCAGATCCGATCACGGCTCGATCTGGGAGTTCACCATCGACCAACGGCGCGGCTGGCCGAGCCTGGTCGGCGGCGGCGCCATTCCATTCATCCCGGGCCCGGCAAACAGCCTCGAATGGAACAACATCGAGGCTGGCTGTCAGAACATCCACTGCCTCAGTGACGAAACCGTCGAGGGCCTCGCTCGCGATTTCTTGAGCAGCTACAAATCCGTATTCCCGGTCAATCAGGAAGACCTCGTCATCGATCCTGACGGCACGCTGGCGATCGGCCGGTCCATCTACCTCCTCCGTTTTCAGTGGCATCACGGCGGTATCCCGGTCGAAGGCGGCTCGATCTACTTCCGCATCAACAACGGCAACCTCATCCAGGTCGCGACCGAGAAGATCGGACCGATCTCGCTCGATCCGCAGCCGAGCCTGTCGGTGGCCGAGGCCCGCGTCGTGCTCGACAACTACCTCGGCGTGAACCGTTCGGTCACCGATCTCTACGGCGACCTGGGTTCGTTGAGAATCGTGCCCGTCACGCCCAGCCACCAGAACATCGAACGCTTCGAAGGCGCTATCGGCAGCGGCATCACCTACCGCCTCGCCTACCGCTTTGCCTTCAACCGCCCGGGGGTCATCGGCACGTGGGAGGCTCTGATCGACGCCCATGACGGCGAGATCATTCGTTTCGTCGACGCCAACCGATACGGCCGGGTTCACGGCGGCGCATACCCGGGGGACAACCACGTCGGCGAGGCCGATCGCCCCTTCCCATTCGCCGACACCGGCCTACCCTCCCCCAACAACTACACCGATGCGAGCGGCACCTTCGAGGGTGACTCCGCAACGACAACGCTCAAGGGAAAATACACCTGGATCAACGACTACTGTGGCTCGATCAACAACTCAACGACCACCGGCGACGTCGACTTCAGCCTCGGCTCAGGTACGGACTGCGCCGTTCCCCCGGGCAACCCCGGAGGCACCGGCAACACCCACTCGGCCCGAACCCAGTACTGGCACCTCACCAACGCCAACATCCACGCCCGCACCTTCATGCCGGACAACAACGGTCTCAACAACAACCACATGACGATCAACGTCAACCAGAGTGCTAACTGCAACGCGTCCTCTGGAGGCGGCACGCTCTACTTCTACAAAGGCGTGGCAGGGACCTGCTGGAACCTCGGCGAGATCCCGGGTGTCGCACTCCACGAGTGGGGTCACAGCATGGACGACTGGGACGGCTCCGGTAGCTCGAGCCCACCGGTCGAGACCCGCGCAGACTGGACGGCTTCGCTACAGCTCCACGACTCATGCGTCGGGCGCGGTTTCTGGGTCTCGGGAAACTGCAGCGGCTACGGTGACCCGTGCCTCGACTGCAACGGCGTTCGCGACAACAACTACCACGCGCACGCAAACGCAACTCCCTGGACCGCAGCCAACTACAACACCTTCTGGAGCAACTGCGAAGACGGCAACTATTTCGGCCCCTGCGGTCTCGAGGACCACTGTGAGGCCGGCATCTCGTCTCAAGCCCTGTGGGAGTTCGTCACCAACGACCTCGTCGGCCCACCCACCAACATGGACCTCACCTCGGCGTGGGCCCTCGCCGACCGCCTCTTCTATACGAGCATGCCGACCCTCAGCAACCTCTACACCTGCAGCATGGGCTCGAATCCGACCTCCAGTGGCGGCAACGGCTCCAGCCTCTACAACACCATGATGGCGATCGACGACGACGGCGACGGTGTCGGCAACGGCACGCCGCACGCGGCGGCAATCTTCGCCGCCCTCGACCGCAACAACATCGCCAACGGAATCGCCGCTGATCCCAAGAACCAGAACTTCACGTCCTGCCCCGCCCTGACGCTCGGAGCGGCGGACGCCGTTGGCGGCAATAACGCCGTCCACCTCACCTGGGATGCCATCGCCAACGCGACGCTCTACAACGTCTTTCGTAACGAGATCAGCTGCGATGCCGGTTTCACCAACGTTGGTCAGGTCGACAGCCCAACGACCACCTTCACCGACGAGAACGTCGTCAACGGCATCGAGTACTACTATCGACTGCAAGCGAGCACCGATTCAGACTCCTGCGTCAGCCCCATGAGCGACTGCATGACGGTCGTCCCGGTGCCCTGTGAGACCCCGCAAACACCGACCGCCCTGGTCGCGGCGGGTGATGGTGACAACCGCATCGTGCTTGACTGGAGCAACGACGACCCAGTCGCCGAGACCTTCAACGTCTACAGGGCGATCGGCGCCTGCCCACAGGCCGACTACCACTTGATCGCCAGCGGCGTCACCGGGTTGACCTATGCAGATGACCCGGTCTCCGGAGGAGCGGACATCTCGTATGTCATCGCCGGCGTCGACAGCACCGCAGGGTGTGAATCTATCCAGAGCAACTGCGCCGATGCCCAGACCACCGGCGCCTGCACCCTTGCGCCCCAGTTTGGCGGCATCGAGTCGATTGTCAACTCGGCCACCGTCTCGTGTGCGCTCGAGCTCAGCTGGTCGAGATCGGTCAACCCCTGCGGAGGCCAATCCTCCTACAACATCTACCGTTCGCTGACCCCCGGTTTCACCCCAGGCCCCGACAACCTGCTCAACACAGTCGGCGGCCGGGCGACCTATACCGACGCTGACGGACTTGTTGCCGGTACCACCTACTACTACGTCATCCGGGCGATCGACCTCGGCAATGGACTCGAAGAAACGAATCTCGTCGAAATGTCCGGCGCCAGCGGTGTCGAGACCCGATTCGCCGACGACTTCGAAAACGGAAACCAGGGCTGGACCTTTTCTCTGGGATCGCCTGCCGCGACTTCCGGCGACTTCCTCATTGGTGACCCTGTAGCGACCACCGGGAACTCCCCCAACTACGGCGACTCCCAACCCGGCGACGACCATACCCCCGGCGCCGGCGTCAACTGCCTCTACACCGACGAAAACCCGAGCGGTGATGCTGGCACCAACGACATCGACAACGGCGAGGTCGTAGCGGTGTCGCCGTCCTTCGACGGCACCGGCGTCGAGTCCCTCGAGCTCGACCTGTGGCGTTGGTTCTTCAATGAGGACAACGACGACTCAGGCGACTACTTCTTCCTCGAGGTGTCGAATAACGATGGCGCCACCTGGACCGTGCTCGAGAACATTCCCGGAACCGACACCACCACCAACCACTGGACCAACCTCAACTTCACCCTCGAAACCTACCTGCCACTCACCTCGACCATGAAATTGCGGTTCCGGGCCGCCGACGGCACCTCCGTGGGCGACCTCGTCGAAGCGGCGATCGACGACATCGTCGTCAGCGGGTACCTGGACTGCAGCATCGTTGTGGATCCGGACGTTTTCGCCGATGACTTCGAATCCGGCAACACCTCGGGGTGGTCAGTGACATTCCCGTAGGCACCACATATTGATCACCAACAAGGCCCCGGCAATCGCCGGGGCCTTTGCGCTCTTTGCGTCTTTGCGGTTCGATTGCCCTATATGGCCTACTGCTCAGAATCACGACCAACCTGACCCCAGACGCCTAGTGCCCACCCAACCCAG
>CAZCEX010000013.1:11731-20282 GCA_964497785.1 uncultured Thermoanaerobaculia bacterium
CTGCTCAGAATCACGACCAACCTGACCCCAGACGCCTAGTGCCCACCCAACCCAGTCAACGGATACACCGGATCGACGTCGACCGGCACGTCGGCCAACCTTTCGATGGCGGCAATCATGGATTCCGGCGGCGTGCCGTACTCGGCGACCAGTGTCCGGGCACGATCGTAATCACCCTCTGCCTGGATCGTCAGCAGCTCTGTGGCGAGAGCCTTCAACGCCGGTTCAAAAGCCTCCGGCAGTGGTCTGAAGCGACCGTCCTCGGCAACCTCGATGGCGCCGTTGGCGAGCAACCAGTTCGCCTGCACGACGACACCGAGCCCATGGGCCTCGGTGAGACCGAAGCGCGCTGAGCGAAACAGACCTGCGGTGTAGGTCCACGGCAGGTGCTCGAGGATCTGGCTTTCCATCACGCCCTTCTGCACGAGGGCATAGATGTTGTAGACGCCGAGCACGTCGGCCTTGGCCTCCTCGAGCGCCGAGTAGAGGTCCTTGAGCTCGAGGCGCACCTCCGTCTCGCGCCCGTCGACCACGATCTGTCCGGGGCCGAGGCCGTGCGACATCTCGTGGTGGAGGATGAACTGGAAGTAGGCGGCGAAGTCCAGTCTCTCGAGGGTGTCGGTCGGGAGCACCCGAGCTGCGATCGGCGCCAGGATGCCGTCGTACTTGGCGTGCATCATATTCTTGAGCAGGACCTTCTTCGATCCTTTGGCCTCGCGCACGCGCTCGTCGTTTGGCAGGTTAAAGGCCAGCGTCTGCACACCGGCCCGAGTGTCGCCGGCCGTGAACAGTTCGTCGGCGACTCGAATCGGCGATTCTGCGCCGCGCTCGAAGTTCTTGTACCCGTCGGGGATCGGCAAGTTCCTCTCGAGGAACGGCAGCTCAGCCTTGAACTTGGCGAGGGCCGCGGAATCCTCCGGACTGGTCACACAAATGAAGGTCTCGAAGGCGGCCTTGTAACCGAAGAGGCGATCCTCATAGGTTTCGTAGGGCCCGATCACCACCTCGATCGCCGAGTCGAGATCCATCCACGCCATGTCCGAATCGTAATAATCGTCGGTGAAAAAGGCGTCGGCACGCAGCTGAAGGAACCGCTTCAGGCTCTCGTTGCTGGTCGCTGCCGCCGCCCGCCGCATCGCCGCCGCCGCCTGCTCGAGCTCGGCTGCAAAAGCCACCGAGTACGGCACGGCCACAAGGCTCTCGCCGTCGCGTTCGACGATTGTATGCAGTGAGGTCAGGGCCTCCTTGTCGTCAGGGTGGGCCGCGATCCAACCTTCGAACTCCTCGGCCGTCATGTCTTCGGGGTAGTACCCGGCGCCCGGCGGGTGTGGCGAGTCGCCGATGAAAGGCTCGAGGTCCGCCAACCGGTCCCACGGCCCATACATGATCCTGAAGTAATCGCGCGCGGCCTCCGACGGCAACTCGGCCACCTGCAGCGTGAGCTCCGCATTGCCCCGCCACGCCTGGCGTTTGAATATGCTGTCGATGTGACGCGCCGCCTCGACCAACGCCGTCAACGCCTCGCGGTCACCGTCGGAAAGGTGGCTCGCGTCCGCCGCCAGCTCCTGGGGAACGAACTGAATCCGACGGGCGTCGATATCCGGAACCACTTTCATCGATCCCTTGTCAACGACGTCAACAGATGGTTGCGTGCCGCAGCCGGCCAGCACGACAAAAACAAGGGTCAGCGCAAGACACGGGGTCAGATTTCGGATCATGGTTTTCCTCCTGGTTCATGGTAATCACGGCGGGCAACGAAGCAACCTCGTTTGAATAGGATGTGTCGATCGGCAATGGTGCCGGAGGTGGGATTCGAACCCACACGAGGTTGCCCCCGGAGGATTTTGAGTCCTCTGCGTCTGCCATTCCGCCACTCCGGCATTCGAGGTGTGGCCTCAGTGGGATTACCTCCCATTTGCGAAGAGACCACTTCGCAAGAAACACATTCTGAACCCTCGCACCTGTTCGGTCAAGAAAAATTCGTTGACCTCGCACTATTAATTTACTAAATTACCTTCTGGTAATAATGTCTTATTGCCCTTTTGGAGGCCGCATGATCGCATCTGACGAAGTGCTCAACCGGATCGCCGAGGTCCTCAAAGCCATGGCGGACCCTACGCGCCTCAAAATACTTCATGCCCTCTACGGCCAGGAGCGTTACGTTTCAGAAATCCTGGAGCACGTTGGCGGAAGCCAGGCCAACATCTCCAAACACCTCTCCGTACTCAAACGTGCCGGTCTCGTCGGTTGCCACCGAGAGGGGCTCCACGTCTACTATCAGATCATCGACGAAGGCGTTTTCGCCATCTGCAAAAACGTGTGCGACTCGCTCGAGCTGAGACTCGACCGCGAGCACCGGACGATCGTCGCCGGACGTCGACAGATGGAAGAGGCCGAACACCGGGAGTGAGGGGCGCCAGCCAGGACCTGTCACAGGGGGACTAGATGCCGATATTCGAGTATCGATGCAGAAACTGCGCAGAGGTCTTTGAAAGATTCAAGAAATTCGGCGCCGTTGTTGACGGCGTCAGGTGTCCAGCTTGCTCGAGTGAGAATGTCGAACGGCAAGTGTCTTCTTTCGCCAGCGCAACGACCTCCGGCTCCGCGAAACCAGCTGGGTCGGACGGCTCCTCCTGCGGCAGCGGATTCACGTGAGGCGTGTGATTCGCGCCCGGCGGGCGGCTCAAAACCGAGATTCATTTTTTGAAAAAATGACTGAAAAAATCCCAAAACATCCGTGGTAGAATTCCGGCCGCGGACGCTCTCAATGAAGAGAGACAGTTCGGAAACACCCTTCGAGGAGGAAATATGTGGAATGTTAGACGTGGGACCCAGGTGTTTTCCTTGGTGACTTTCGGCTGCGTGGCCTTGCTGGCCGGCACGGCCGGGGCTGCGGGGATCGACCTCGCCTCTGAATTTCTGAGCGGTACTGAATTGGCAGGCCCTGGAGACGAGGCCACCTACACGGTCGAATATTCGAATCTCAGCGGGACCGACGCTTCAGCCTCGTATCTCAACATCGACTTTCCGGTCGGTGCCTTTATCAACGACGACGAATTCGACGTCTCTTACGAGGACACCCTCGGCAACGAGGCCGGCCTTTATATCTCCAGCTCCTGTGAGAATCTTCTGATTCAACTTCAGGGCCCCGGCTCCGGCGATAGTGATGTTGCCGTGCCGCTTAACATGCCCGCCAACACCGCTGGCGAGGTCACGGTTTCCATGATGCTGCCGATGGAGCAGCCGACCACCCGCGCTCTGAGAGTGCAGTATCCCGACGGAGACCCGATCGAACTCCCCTTCTCGGTTGGTGTCTGCGACGCGTGTGACGACTTGAGCTCGTGCTTCGGCCCGCGCATCTCGTCGATCATTCCGGTACTCGAGACCGAGTACGCGCTCGTCAACGACGAGGGCCCCGGACAAGGAACCCTCGGTTGCGTTTCCATCAAGAACGACGTCACCGGCAAGATCGCCCTCGTCCGCCGCGGTGACTGCGAGTTTGGCCTCAAGGCCATGAACTCCCAGATCGCCGGCGCGGTCGGCTGCGTGATCATGAACAACGACTCCGCCCAGGACGTCCAGAGCTTCTCGATGCTGGGCGGTGAGTTCGGCGCCCTCGTAAACATCCCGGTCGCGATCATCAACAACTCAGACGCCGACCCGATGGAAGCCGCGATCAGAGACGGCCAGACCCTCATGGCCGTCATGGGTGGAGCCCCCGCCGACTCTCTGGTCTACGAAACGAACATCTTCCACGGCAGTGACAGCCTCGACGAGGATCCGGACCCGAGCAACGATGGCGACTCCTTTGTCACCATGATCTCGACCGGCCCGCTGCCGCCGACCGCGATGTTCAGCGTCGTGACCGACGGACTCATGGCGACCTTCACCGACGAGTCGACCGGTGGCGCGACCTCTTGGGCCTGGGACTTCGGCGACGGCGCCGGAACCAGCACCGAGCAGAACCCCGTCTACACCTACGCATTGGACGGCACCTACACTGTCATGCTGACCGCGACCAACGACGCCGGTTCGAGTGACTACTCGATGGACGTCACCGTTGCAATGGGCGGCGTTGCGCCGACCGCGATGTTCACCTACACCGCCGACATGCTCGTGGCGACCTTCATGGACGCCTCGACCGGCGATCCGACCATGTGGGCCTGGGACTTCGGCGACGGCGCTGGAACAAGCGCCGAGCAGAACCCCATGTACACCTACGCCGCAGCCGGCACCTACACCGTTGCGCTCACTGCGAGCAACGACACGGGCTCCGACACCTACTCGATGGACGTGATGGTCGAAGATGCCCCCGCTGGCGTCGATGCCATGTTCACCTACACAGCCGACCTGCTTGCGGTGACCTTCATGGACGCCTCGACAGGCGCCCCGACCATGTGGGCCTGGGACTTCGGCGACGGCGCTGGCACCAGCACCGAGCAGAACCCCATGTACACCTACGCGGAAGCCGGCACCTACACCGTCATGCTCACCGCCTCCAACGACACGAGTTCGGATGACTACTCGATGGACGTCATGGTTGAGGACGCCCCGGTCTTCGAGTGTGAGAACATCTTCGTGGCAGCCGGCGGCTCCGCGAGTGGTATCGGTGGTTCCATGTGGGCGACCGACGCTGGTATCAACAACCTGAGCGCCGATCCGATCATGTACGCCTTCAAGTTCTTCCCGCGTGGTGAGGACAACAGCGAAGTCGAGATGACCGACACCTACACCCTCGCCGGCAACGGCAGCGTTGGTTACAACGATGTCTGGATGTCCATGGTTGGCGAAGCGGGCTTCGGCGCCTTCGCAGTATGCTCGGATGCTCCGATGTATACCGGCGTCAATACCCGCACCTACAACACCTCCGACCTGGGCACCTTCGGTCAGACCATTGTTGGCAAAATGATGCTCATCGGACAGGAGAAGGTCCGCCTCGGTTTCCTCTCTCAGACTGAGGAATTCCGCACCAATGTCGGCTTCATGAACGGCATGGGTGAGGCCGTGACCATCGGCGTCGAGTTCTTCGCCGCTGACGGCACCTCCCTCGGCACCGACCAGCTCGGTCTGCTGCCCTACTCGAACAACCAGTGGAGCGAAGCCTTCACGCGCGTCACCGAGGACGCTGTCGAGTTCGGTTACGTCGATGTCTGGGCCGAGAGCGACAACGCCGGCTATCTCGTCTACGCTTCGATCGTAGACAACGCCACCGGCGACCCGACCACCATCTGGCCCTTCTAAGCAACTCTCGTAAGAGACCAACAGCGGGGGCTTCGGCCCCCGCTTTTTTCTTCCATTGTTGCAGCAGGCGTCCCGCCTGACCCCTACCCTTCTGTGCCTTTGGTGGCAGCAGGCGTCCCGCCTGCGATTCATACGTCCACACCCCACGCCCAACCCCACAAAAAGCCCCCGACCCAGCTACAGACCGCAGGGACAATACCTCTGGGTGCTGCAGCCACGGACCTCAGCCACAGCCCATCGCTGTTCAGCCCACCTCTTCCCACCCTACATTTTTCATTTTTCACTATTCATTCCCTCAGTTCTCCTTGACACCAGAGCCCACCCAACCTCCTGGAAAATGCCTGAACGTCTTCCTCATCCCCTTGGAAAACCAGACCATCCGACCCTGGTTTTCTACAGTCCAGCTGCCACGACGACGACGGTGATCCAGAACTTCGTTCTCAAAGCCGATTCGACCTTGACAGCTCATAGAGGCACCCGTGCGTGGAAGTCGTGATAGACTCCCGATTACGGACGTTCTCAATGAAGAGAGACAGTTCGGAAACAACCTTGAGGAGGGATTATGTGGAATGTAAGACGTGGTACCCAGATGTTTGTAGCTGTTGCCTGCGTTGCCCTGCTGGCCGGCACGGCCGGGGCTGCGGGGATCGACCTCGCCGCTGAATTTCTGAGCGGTACTGAATTGGCAGGCCCTGGAGACGAGGCCACCTACACGGTCGAATATTCGAATCTCAGCGGGACCGACGCTTCAGCCTCGTATCTCAACATCGACTTTCCGGTCGGTGCCTTTATCAACGACGACGAATTCGACGTCTCTTACGAGGACACCCTCGGCAACGAGGCCGGCCTTTATATCTCCAGCTCCTGTGAGAATCTTCTGATTCAACTTCAGGGCCCCGGCTCCGGCGATAGTGATGTTGCCGTGCCGCTTAACATGCCCGCCAACACCGCTGGCGAGGTCACGGTTTCCATGATGCTGCCGATGGAGCAGCCGACCACCCGCGCTCTGAGAGTGCAGTATCCCGACGGAGACCCGATCGAACTCCCCTTCTCGGTTGGTGTCTGCGACGCGTGTGACGACTTGAGCTCGTGCTTCGGCCCGCGCATCTCGTCGATCATTCCGGTACTCGAGACCGAGTACGCGCTCGTCAACGACGAGGGCCCCGGACAAGGAACCCTCGGTTGCGTTTCCATCAAGAACGACGTCACCGGCAAGATCGCCCTCGTCCGCCGCGGTGACTGCGAGTTTGGCCTCAAGGCCATGAACTCCCAGATCGCCGGCGCGGTCGGCTGCGTGATCATGAACAACGACTCCGCCCAGGACGTCCAGAGCTTCTCGATGCTGGGCGGTGAGTTCGGCGCCCTCGTAAACATCCCGGTCGCGATCATCAACAACTCAGACGCCGACCCGATGGAAGCCGCGATCAGAGACGGCCAGACCCTCATGGCCGTCATGGGTGGAGCCCCCGCCGACTCTCTGGTCTACGAAACGAACATCTTCCACGGCAGTGACAGCCTCGACGAGGATCCGGACCCGAGCAACGATGGCGACTCCTTTGTCACCATGATCTCGACCGGCCCGCTGCCGCCGACCGCGATGTTCAGCGTCGTGACCGACGGACTCATGGCGACCTTCACCGACGAGTCGACCGGTGGCGCGACCTCTTGGGCCTGGGACTTCGGCGACGGCGCCGGAACCAGCACCGAGCAGAACCCCGTCTACACCTACGCATTGGACGGCACCTACACTGTCATGCTGACCGCGACCAACGACGCCGGTTCGAGTGACTACTCGATGGACGTCACCGTTGCAATGGGCGGCGTTGCGCCGACCGCGATGTTCACCTACACCGCCGACATGCTCGTGGCGACCTTCATGGACGCCTCGACCGGCGATCCGACCATGTGGGCCTGGGACTTCGGCGACGGCGCTGGAACAAGCGCCGAGCAGAACCCCATGTACACCTACGCCGCAGCCGGCACCTACACCGTTGCGCTCACTGCGAGCAACGACACGGGCTCCGACACCTACTCGATGGACGTGATGGTCGAAGATGCCCCCGCTGGCGTCGATGCCATGTTCACCTACACAGCCGACCTGCTTGCGGTGACCTTCATGGACGCCTCGACAGGCGCCCCGACCATGTGGGCCTGGGACTTCGGCGACGGCGCTGGCACCAGCACCGAGCAGAACCCCATGTACACCTACGCGGAAGCCGGCACCTACACCGTCATGCTCACCGCCTCCAACGACACGAGTTCGGATGACTACTCGATGGACGTCATGGTTGAGGACGCCCCGGTCTTCGAGTGTGAGAACATCTTCGTGGCAGCCGGCGGCTCCGCGAGTGGTATCGGTGGTTCCATGTGGGCGACCGACGCTGGTATCAACAACCTGAGCGCCGATCCGATCATGTACGCCTTCAAGTTCTTCCCGCGTGGTGAGGACAACAGCGAAGTCGAGATGACCGACACCTACACCCTCGCCGGCAACGGCAGCGTTGGTTACAACGATGTCTGGATGTCCATGGTTGGCGAAGCGGGCTTCGGCGCCTTCGCAGTATGCTCGGATGCTCCGATGTATACCGGCGTCAATACCCGCACCTACAACACCTCCGACCTGGGCACCTTCGGTCAGACCATTGTTGGCAAAATGATGCTCATCGGACAGGAGAAGGTCCGCCTCGGTTTCCTCTCTCAGACTGAGGAATTCCGCACCAATGTCGGCTTCATGAACGGCATGGGTGAGGCCGTGACCATCGGCGTCGAGTTCTTCGCCGCTGACGGCACCTCCCTCGGCACCGACCAGCTCGGTCTGCTGCCCTACTCGAACAACCAGTGGAGCGAAGCCTTCACGCGCGTCACCGAGGACGCTGTCGAGTTCGGTTACGTCGATGTCTGGGCCGAGAGCGACAACGCCGGCTATCTCGTCTACGCTTCGATCGTAGACAACGCCACCGGCGACCCGACCACCATCTGGCCCTTCTAAGCAACTCTCGTAAGAGACCAACAGCGGGGGCTTCGGCCCCCGCTTTTTTCTTCCATTGTTGCAGCAGGCGTCCCGCCTGACCCCTACCCTTCTGTGCCTTTGGTGGCAGCAGGCGTCCCGCCTGCGATCGGATCTCTTCTCCCCCATTGGGAAAGCAGACGTCCCGACAGAACCCTACCCTTCTCTGCCTCTGGTGGTAGCAGGCGTCTCGCCTGCGATTCATACCCTCAAATCCCCACGCCCAACCCCACTAAACCCCCCGCCCCTCTTGACACCAGAGCCCCCCCAACCTATCCTCCCCTCTGCGAGTGCGAAAGTGGC
>CAZCEX010000014.1:0-20000 GCA_964497785.1 uncultured Thermoanaerobaculia bacterium
GAATGCCGATTCCAAAGACCGGTGGCTTACCGCTTGCCGACGCCCCAAGACGGCGCAGAGTATACCGTAATTCGATTGGTCCGAGAATCTCTCGATTTTGGCGCTGATTTTCGGCCGAAATCCCAGGAGGAAAAAGCCGGCTTATCCGTCAGCACCATCCCTTTGTTGATCCTCCGGGGCCCAGAACTCTTCGACGAAGAGCCGGGTCGCCAACCGGTCGATGGCAGAACCCTTGTCCTTGCCCTGGGCATGTCCGCGCGCACTTGAAGGCTGTGGCACCACCCGGCTCCCCACCGCCTCCGAATACTCTGACAGAATCCGTTCCTCGACCATTTCCCGGGTCGCCGAGTTCAGGGGGTGGGCGATGTCGCGGACCTGGCCGTTCCTGGTCTTTCGCGACGGCATCGTCACGAACAACTGGCCCTCTCGTCCTTCGAGAACCCGAAGGTCGTTGACGATGAAGCAATCATCGATTACCAAGCTAACGAAAGCTCTGACCTTCCCACCTCTGGAAGGACTGACACGTACTTCGGTTATCTCCAAGACATACCTCCCATATCGTCGCCACCTACGTGGCTGTCGGCACGCTGTCGCCACGAGTTTCAGCACCTCGCACCACCAACCGCGCCTCTTCTCTGTTCAACGTCCGACACGCCTCGACCCTGCAACGCGTGTCGATCATGCCCGCTGCCTTCGCCGCCTCGTCCACGCTTTCAAAAACCGCAAAAACCGAGGCGCCAGATCCCGTCACCGCGGCGTATACAGGGCTCAGTCGTCGCAATGTGCGGAGAGCCTCCGCTACAGGCGGCCACCCATCGCACACCGTCGATTCGAGGTCGTTCACGAGCAACGGCCACTCGATACCAGCATTTGCTTCCACTAACGAAGCATACACGGGCGCGCTCATCCTACCCCAACGACCACTGCTTTGAACCCGGCCGAACACCTGCGCTGTCGGGACGCTGACCGGTGGAGTCAAGATCAATACCCCAAGCGGGTCGAGATCGGCCAGGGGGAGCACCTCGTCTCCACGGCCCACCCCAAGCGCAAACCCGCCATGCAGAAAGAAGGGCACATCGCTTCCAAGGCTTGCAGCCAGGTCATAAAGCCTGCTCCACCCCAGGTTTAGGCCCCAGAGCCGATCGAGCAGAACCAGGGCGGCGGCGCAATCCGCCGACCCCCCCCCGAGGCCGCCGCCGACCGGGATGGTCTTGCGCAGGCCGATGAATGCTCCCGGAGATTGCCCCGTTGTCCGCCAGAGCGCACGAGCGGCAAGGAGAATCAGGTTGTCGTTCCCGCCGAGATCGAGTCCGGCCGGTTCGACCTCGAGTTCGAGAAAACCATCAGGGGCCTGGCTCGCCTCGAGGTGGTCGTAGAGATCGACGCTCTGGAACAAGGTTCGCAGCTCGTGAAAGCCGTCGGTCCGTTTCCCCACGACCTGGAGGTGGAGGTTGACCTTCGCAGGCACACAGATCATGAGCCGGGTCATGACGGCCCGCATGCCGGAAGCTCGGGCATCGGCGCCCAGTCGCCGGTGTGCTCCCATTGCAAACGAACGAGCTCGAGCTCCGCCGCCTCCCCCGAAGCCGACTCGAAACGCAGTCGTCCAGGCAACGATGACGTATGCATGTCCAGAGCGACCGAAAAACCGTCCCCGACGACTGTCACGACTCTCCACGGATTGCGGGCCAGAGTTGCAGTCACGAACCCTCGATCCGTTGAGATCTGCACAATACGGTCGTCAACAAATACCACCGGGTCACCGTCGAGGGCGGGCAGACGCCCACCGAGCAGACGGTGAATCCTCCGCAACGGAAGCCCTTCAAGTGCAAAGCCCTCCGCCATGGCGCCACCGGCCAGCCGGCAGCCCTCCCGCAGATCGAACACCTCCGCAGCAGTCGATGCCTCCCAGCCCGCCAGGACCACTGCAGCGCCGAAGGGCTCGGACACCGTTATCCTGCCCGTTCCACCCTCGACCGCCGCGACACTGAGGCGGAAACCGCCGCTCGACTTAACCTGCATTCGGTAAAGCGCCGCCATCGGCCCCGGCAGCGGCCGAAGCAACAGGTCCACTCCCTGCTCGATCGGTGGCGAAAGCGGCCCCCCTGGCGTGCGCGGCGACGTCGATCCACACCCAGTCGCGATCACCGCAAAACCGGCGACCGAGAGGGCGAGAACCAACAACCAACCCCGCATCGTGCCTCGACTCGAGTACCCGCCAGAAATCCCGGTGCAGACTGTCAGGGGGACCCATCCGTTTCTGCCGGCCTGCGAATCTCCTCCAGGAGACTCTCGACACGATCAGCGTGCTCGCACCCCAGGTCGAGCGATTGCTGCAGCAGGTCGACGGCTTCATCATCACGGCCAAGCCCGGCTAGAACCTCTCCAAGATGCGCCAGAACCGTGCCGTCGCCCTCCGCCCCCATCTCAAGGGCCCGCCGCAGCCAGCGTTCCGCCTCGCCCAGGCGCCCGTACCGGAACTCAACCCAACCCAGGGAGTCCAGGTAGGCGGCGTTTTCAGGGTCGGCCTCAACCGCTTGTCGGATCAACTCGAGCGCCCGATCGAGCTTGACACTCGCATTGGCGTACATGTAACCGAGGTAGTTGGCGGTCTCGGTGTCGTCCGGGTCGGCCTCGAGCAGACCCTCGAACAGCTCCGCCGCCTCGTCAAAGCGCTGTAAGCGTTCCAGGCCGGCGGCCTGAGAAAAGACGAGAGGCCGTTCGTTCCCGAATATCTCGACGGCCCGAGCGCTCTCCTCAGCGACCTCGTCCCACCGCTCGGCGGCCTGGAGCACCTGGATTCCGGTCAACCGATCACCCAGGTCATCACTGTCGAGCAGGGGGCGTAGCAGCCGGAGGGCCCCCTGGTCACCCGCCTGAAAGCGCAGATCCGCTTCCAGGGCGATCGCGACTCGCCGCAGATCGGGACTCAGATGCGGCTGCAGTCTGAGCAGGGCCGCCGCACCTTCCCTGGGATTCTCCCCAGACCGGTAGCTCTGGGCAAGGAGGTAGAGCATCTGCGGACCCGCCGCCTCGTAATCGGCGATCCGATCGAGCCACTCTCGCGCCCCAGATCCGTGATCTGCCGCCAACTCGAGGCGCGCGGCATAGAGACACATCTTTACAGCAGCCGCCGAGCCGGCATCATCTGCAACAAGCTCCCAGGCACGATTGAGCAAACGACGTGCCTTCTCGAGGTCCCCTCCGCCCCCCGCGCCCTCGGTCCAGGCTGAGGCCAGCAGCAGCTCAACGTCGTCGGGATTCTTTCGCAGGAGCTTCCGCAATAGCGGTTGGGCTTCGGCGAAGCGCGCGAGATCCGCAAGTAGCAGGGCCTCCAGGAGTCGCGCGCGAGGTGAATCCGGTTCTTGGCTCAAAACCTCGCGCACGACCTCAAGAGCACGCTCCGGCCGGTCACCACCGAAGAGCAGGTCCGCAGCCCGTAGAAGTCCATCGAGATCGTCGGCATCGAGCCACTCGATCATTGCTTCGCCGGCGGCGCCAGCCTGATTCGAGGCGACCAACCCTTGCAACAGGCCTTCACGGCAGTGGTCGATCCCCTGCTCGCCCGTCGCACACAGTCTGAACACGTCTGCCGCCTCCCGGCTCCGCCCGAGCCGGAGCAGAAGCTGGCCGTGAAGCGACTGGAGCTGGGTTTGGAAGGGCATGATCTCCCGCATTTCGGCAACGATGACCTCTGCCTCTTCGATCTCCCCCAGATCCTGGTGCACCCGGGCGAGCGCGAATAACAGGTTCGGGTCATCCGACCGTTGGGCGTACGCATCACGAAGTGTGGCCCGGGCCTTGGCGAGATATTCGGGGCGACCCGCCGCCGCCTGCGCAAGGGCGAGTCCATACACTCGTTTCCCGTACCAGTCCAGATCGGTCCGGCCATCGAGCAGCCCGACAGCGTTGTCCGCCATTCCGATGTTGAAGAGCAGCGAAGCGTAGGCCACCCGAATCTCGGCCACATCGGGCGCGTCTTCGATGGCCTTGGAGTATTTTTCAGCCGCTTCGCGGTACCTGCCCTCAGCCTCCAACCCCCGTGCCTCGAGGAAGACCTCCAGACCGACCGGCAGGGACGAGTCCGGAGGTTGCACGGATTTGCCACTCTCCTGAGCCACACCGGAGTTCGGCAGGAGGCAGGCCCCAACAAGGAGAAGGGCTACGAGAAAGCCACCACGCACCCGCGACCAGCCGAGGCATGACCGCGGTACAAAACGAAATGACCGGTTTGCGTATCGCGCATCCTGCGAACGGGAATTGAGTTGTATTTCGATCACCGACCTCATATTTCTTCGATCCCTCCGGTCTCATGAATCATACAGAACCTCCACGGTGGTACAATCCGCTTCCTATGACCGAACAACCGCGACCAGATAGTCTATTCTCCAAAAAAACATTCAACGACCTGGAGTTGGCCGACGAGCTGCGAGACGCCGTGCGCGATCTCGGCTTTGACCGCCTCACCAAGGTGCAGGATGAGGTACTGCCGATCTCCTTGACGGGGCGGGATGTCGTTGCCCAGGCCCAGACTGGAACCGGCAAGACCGCAGCCTACCTGCTCACGGCCTATCAACGCATGCTCAGCCACCCCCGGACCTCGGACCCGACGGTTCCGAGGGCGCTCGTCGTGACCCCCACCCGCGAGCTCGCGGTCCAGGTTGCGAACGATGCCGAAGGCATCGGCGTGCACACCGACCTCAAGGTTCACGTGGTTTTCGGCGGATTGCAGTACCGCAAGCAACGCGACGTGCTCGAGAACGGAGTCGATCTGCTGATCGGAACGCCCGGAAGGCTCATCGATTACCACAAGCAAGGCGCCTACAACTTGCGCGAGACCGAAGTAGCCATCGTCGACGAATGTGATCGCCTCTTCGACATGGGCTTCGCCGAGGACCTGCGCTGGATCCTGCGCCGCCTTCCAAGGCCCGGCATCCGCCAGACCATGATGTTCACGGCGACCCTCTCTCGGCGGGTCACAACTCTCGGGTGGCGTGAAATGGACGAACCCGTCGAGATCATCGTCGATCGGGAGCAGCTGACCCCAGATACGATCCAGCAGGAGCTGTACCACGTTTCGACGAGGGAGAAATTCCCTCTCCTCCTCGGGCTCCTCCGCCGGGAGGGCACCAGCCGGACCATGATTTTCGTCAACACCCGAATCGGCGTTCGGCGTCTCGTCAGCGAGCTTCAGCGCCACGGCTACGAGGCCCGAGCCCTGACGGGGAGCGTCGAGCAGATCAGACGCCTCAAGGTCCTCGATGACTTCAGGGACGGCCGGCTTCCGATTCTCGTCGCAACTGACGTCGCAAGCCGTGGTCTGCACATCGAAGGGGTCACCCACGTCGTCAACTATGACCTCCCCCAGGATGCGGAAGACTACGTGCACCGCATCGGCAGGACCGCCCGCGTCGGCGCCGAGGGCAAGGCATTCACCCTGGCATGCGAGGACTTCGTCTACTCGCTGGATGCTGTACAGAAGTATGTCGGCTACGAGATTCCGGTGGTTTTTGCCGATGACGATCTGTACGCCGAGACCCTCCCCCCGGCCCGATACGAAGACCGCGAGGTGCAGCGCCGACGCCGTCCGACCCGCGATGAAAGAAGCCGTAGCGCCAGACCGAGACGGCCTGCCGCCGGCACGCCGGAGAAGAAGGACGAGAACGCTCCCAAAAAACGCAATCGCCAGCGACGGAGAAGCCCAGGACCCAAGAAACCCGAAGGCGAGAAGACCTGAGGCGCAGACTACTTCGTCCCCGAACTCAGATCGACCTCTTCGGGTCCTCCGCCACCACCGTCGGACCATGACGGGAGGACCGGCCCTCGTTGGCTCAGATCGAACCAGACAAGGTCGCGCGGCGTCGCCCCCGTATCCCAGGAACCGATCACCTCGGCCCGTTTCGGGTCGATGACAACGACGTGCCCCTTGTCCGTCACCACCGCCAGCGCATCACCCGCACGAGACAAAACCATGCGAACACCGGCGCCGGGAATCTCGACCGCCTCATCAGCTTCGGCTGTTAACCCTTCGTCGGTGGACTTCAAATGCCAGTGGAACACCTTGGCAGCCGATCCAACGGCGAATAGATCTTTTTTGCCGGTCAACGAAATCACATCAGCCACACCGCCGTCGACGACCAGCTCGGCCACATCGAGGAAGGTCGCCGGATCCAGCAACCGGATCACGCCCTTCGTTGCGTCGGCGACTGCCATCAGCCCGACCTCCGAGACAATTGTGAACCGGAGCAAATCCTCCTCAAACCCGCGGCGCCCCACCACTTCTCGTGAACCGAGATCAACCGCAGAAATCACCGATCCGTCTGCACCATTCGGATCTCGTTCAAGAATGAGGAGGGAGCCTCCCATGGGTCGCCCAATCTCGACCTGCCAAGGCCTTTTGAAATCCCCTTCCATCCGGAATATCGGCGCTCTCTCCGGATAGCTGACGATGGTCAGCGCACCGGCCACGATGAGGTAGCGGTCATTCCAGGGTCCAAACCGCGGCAACGTCACCCCGGGGAGCACTCCTGAAACCCTCCCATGACGAACATCGATCACAGTCGTATTGCCGTGGATCAGGTCTGGAGCGAACAACACACCAGCCGGCGCAGGAAAAAGAAAACCCACTGGCCCGGTTTCGACATCTCGGACCGACCCGGTCGTAGGATCCAGCATAAAGACCGCATCACCCGACGAGATCGCCAGGACCCCGCTGAGCTCCGGTCTCTTCGCAGCTTCAACGTTGTTCAACGCAACGGCCGTGAAACACAGGACACCGAGTATTCTGATCGTTCTCATCATCATGGACGAACTCTACACTGAACGGCGACTCCGAGATAGTATTCACCGATGAGGAATGAGGGCTTTACTGCCGCACTGAAGGCGCAGGCGCTGCGGGAAGGACTCGACCTCGTGGGAGTGGCGGCCGCCGGACCGGCCACCTCAGCTGTCCGTTTCGAAGAATGGCTCGATGCCGGCATGCACGCGGACATGGACTATCTCAAACGTACAGCCTCGCTGCGCAGCGACCCGGCTCGCATCCTCGAAGATTGCCGTTCGGTCGTCGCCGTCGCCATGAGCTACCGTTCGACGATCTCTTCTTCATCAGAACACACTGAAAAAGACCGGGTCTGGATCTCTCAATATGCGTGGGGGCGGGACTACCACAAGGTATTGAAGAAAATAATCATCCGTCTCGGACGGTGGCTCTCAGACCAGAAATCCGACGCCGTTTGGCGCGCCTGCGTCGACACGGCACCGATCCTCGAACGAGAATGGGCCACTCGGGCGGGTCTCGGCTGGATTGGCAAGAATACGATGCTGATCAATCGTAATCTCGGGTCCGAACTCTTTCTCGGCGCCCTTTTGACCGATGTCGAGCTGGCCCCTGACGATCCCGTGGCCCACCAGTGCGGGGGCTGCACAGCGTGTCTCGATGCCTGCCCCACGAACGCTCTGATTTCGCCCGGGCTGCTCGACGCGCGTCGCTGCATCGCCTACCTGACAATCGAACATCGCAGTGCGATCCCGGATGACCTCCACAGACTTGTCGGCCGCCACGCAGCCGGCTGTGACATCTGCAACGAGGTCTGTCCGTTCACAAAAAAAGCGCCTGCGTCTCGACATCCCGAGTTTCAACCGGCGCCACATCGAATCGCACCGCCACTTGCCGAATTGCAGTCCCTGTCCGAGGACGGCTGGCGAACGTGGCGTCAAGGAAGCGCGCTCAACAGAATCCCCTTCGCTACGCTCAGGGAGACTCTGCGAGTGATCAAAGACAACTGTTGATCAGGGAGTCTTCAGCGGGCGGACAACCATAGTGAGATCGCGACCTTCGAGTTCGGTAGGCATCCGATCTACCTTTGCAATCTCTTTCAGGTCTTCCGCAATCCGCTTGAGGAGGTCGAAACCGTTCTCCGGCCGGCGCATCTCTCTTCGCCGAAACATGATCGTGAACTTGACGTGTTTTCCTTTTGCAAGGAATTTACGAGCCAGATTCGTCTTCGTGTCGAAATCATGCTGATTGATGTTCGGGCGGTATTTGACCTCCTTGACATCGATCTGAGCCTGGTGCCGTTTGGCCTCTCGAGCTTTCTTCTCCTGCTCGTAGCGGAAACGGCCGTGGTCCATGATCTTGCACACGATTGGGCGGGAGTTCGCAGCGACCTCTACGAGATCCAGCCCTTTGGCACGGGCCATTCGCAGGGCTTCGTCAACAGCAACGACGCCTACCTGCTCGCCCTCCTCGTCAATCAGGCGAACTGGAGAAAGCCGAATTCTCTCGTTGATCCTGGTCTTCGGCTGGTCTGGGGCTTCGCGAAACGCATACTTCCGAATAACGATCCTCCTCCTGGCCCGAACCCCTTGATGAAGTCCGGCGCCCAATCGTATTCGGAGTATACCCAAAAACAATGCAAAAGGGTTCGAAAACTTGCAAGTGCACCGATCCCGTTTTTCGAATCACACCCTATGCGTCACGGTTCTCCAATGAGGTGCTCGCCACGCGAAAGACGATCAGCGTTCCGGCGATGACGACGGGAAGGGCCGCAATGGCGGGCACGCCGAGCAACCCAACGGGAAGGTAGCCGAGAAGCAGCGCTGCCGTCGCCGCTGTGAGCGCGTAGGGCAACTGAGTTCGCACGTGGTCGACGTGATCACAGCTCGAGGCCATCGAAGACATCACAGTTGTGTCCGAGATCGGGGAGCAGTGGTCCCCAAAGACCGAGCCCCCGAGTATTGCGGAGACGGTCGCCGTCAGAAGCCCAATCTCCCCGGGCGCCGCCCGCAATACCAGAGGCACCGCAAGAGGAGTCAATATCGCGATCGTACCCCAGGAGGTCCCAGTTGAAAAAGAAACGGCCGCGGCAACCAAGAAGACTGCTGCCGGGATCAGGCTTGCCGGAAGGTGGGGCCCGACCGCATCCTTGAGCCAGTCTGCAGTCCCGAGATCAGTACAAACCCGACCGAGAGACCAGGCCAATGTCAGTACCACCACCGCGATGAGCATGCTGCGGAAACCGGCGACCGCGGCGTCGACCGCCTCCTCAAGAGTGAGCACACCCTGAGCCACGACGAGCGCGATTGCTGTCAAGAGCCCTGCCAGGCTCCCCCAGAGCAAGACTGTGAAGGGATCAGATGCCCCGATCACCTGGCTGGGTCCAGCTCCCACGACGCCGTCGGCTGCGAGACTTGCACGACCGGTTGCCCAAAGCCCAATCAGGGTGACAGCAACAACAGAAACGACCGGCAGTGCTGCGTTGTACCACCTTTGCGGCGTCTCCGGTTCCGGCTCCAGCCCGGAGGCATCGAAGTCCGCCAGAGGCTTCGCATTACCCGCCTGCAACTCGCCACCCGCAGCCCGCAGCTCAGCCTTCAACATCGGACCCATGTCGCGGCGCGAAAGAGCGACCGTCAAAGTCAAAGAAAGAGCCGCAAACGGGTAAAAGGCAGCCGGAAGGGACTGCAGGAAGACCGAGAACGGGTTGAGATCGACCTGACCGGCGACGAGCGCATCGCCGAGAACCGAAACCTGATATCCGACCCAGGTTGAGATCACGGCCACACAGGCAACCGGGGCAGCGGTGGAATCAACGAGGAAGGCCAGCTTCTCCCTGCTGATCTTGTGTCTGTCGGTCACCGGGCGCATCGAGTTGCCCACTACGAGGGTATTGGAATAGTCGTCAAAGAAAATCGCCACACCCATCAGCCAGGTCGCGAACTGTGCCCGCCTAGGGGTGGTCGCCAGGGGCTCGAGCTTGCGCACCACTCCCGACGTGCCGCCGCCACGACTCATGACACCAACCATGCCGCCGAGCAACAGGGAAAAGACAAGAATGCTCACGTGATCGGAGTCGGCGAGCGACTCGCGAATGTTCGTATCGACGAGCCGGAGCATACCGGTGACCGGATCGCCGGCCAGTATCGTCGTGCCGAGCCAGATCCCCAAAAAGAGCGACGCAACCACCTGCCGAGCGACCAGGGCCAGGACGATCGCGAGAGTCGGCGGCAGCACACTCCACCACGACCCTCGAACGCTGTCGCCATCCGGCAAAAACAACCAGGCGGCTACTACGACCACAACCGCAACGGCGACGCGCATCCAGGTGCCCTTCATCCGGAAAGAGTAACATGAGGAGCGCTGACACAGCCCAGCATGATCACTGGAGCATTTCCCAAATAGCCAGGAACTGTAACTGCTCTGATAGCCTTTGCGGGTGCCAGGTCAACTCTTCTCATTCGTGAGCCGTCTGCGCGAAGCGCTCGACCACCTTCCCCACGTTCCCCGAGCTTTGCGCCTTGTTCGTCAATCTGCGGGACGGTGGACGTTGGCGTGGGCTGTCCTTCTGCTGGTCCAGGGGTTGATTCCAGTCGCCTCTGTTCTCCTGACCCGAGAGCTGGTCAACGCGCTGGTCACCGCAACAGGAAGTGACCCTGGGGAAAACGCCATCCGCCGGGCGGTGCTTCTCGCGGTTGCCGTGGCCTTGGTGCTCGTCGTCTCCGAGCTCGTCCGGGCGACGACGCACTGGGTGCGAACAGCTCAGGGAGAGCTTGTAGCCGACCACGTGCACGGATTGATCCACCAACGAGCAACCGGCCTCGACATGGCATTTTTCGACTCCGGCGACTATTTCGACCGACTCCACCGGGCTCGAACGGAAGCGAGGACCCGACCGGCCCAACTCGTCGAAGGACTGGGGGCCCTCGTCCAGGGGGGGCTTTCGCTCGCTGCAATGGCCGTGGTACTGGCGACACTAGCGTGGTGGCTGCCGGTCGCCCTGGTCGTCTCTGTCCTGCCGGCCTTCATTCTTATTCTCGGCACGATCGAGCGCCTCCATCAGTGGCGCATCAAACGCACGGTCGACCAGCGTCGTTCGCAGTACTTCGACATCCTGTTGACAAGCCGGGAAGCTTTTGCCGAAATGCGGCTTTTTGGCTTGTCCGATCACTTTCGAAAGCTCTTCGACGGCCTCAGAGACCGGCTCCGGGGAGAGCGGCTCCAACTGGCCCGCGGCGAGGCGAAGGCGCAGGTCGGCGGCGGCCTCTTCGCGGTCGCGATCCTCAGCGCCTCGACACTCTGGATGGTATGGCGAGCAGCACGCGGGGAAGTCGCCCTCGGTGACCTCGCAATGTTATTCCAGGCCTTCCTCCAAGGCCAGAGACTGCTGCGCTCAACGCTCGACAACGCCGGCCAGGTCTACTCCAACATGCTCTTTCTCGGTGACCTCTTCGGGTTTCTCGACCAGGAACCGGTCATCACCGAGCCACTTCACCCGACTCCTTTGCCGAATCGGCTCGAGCAAGGGATTCGATTCAACGACGTCACCTTTCACTACCCAACCAACGACAGACCCGTGCTCGACGGTTTCAACCTCGAGATTCCGGCCGGCGCGACCGTCGCTCTGATTGGTGAGAACGGCGCCGGAAAAACCACGCTCATCAAACTCCTCTGCCGGTTCTACGACCCCGTTTCGGGCTCGGTCGAGTTCGATGGCACAGACGTGCGTGCTATCTCCCTCACCGATCTTCGACAGCGAATCTCGGTACTCTTCCAGGAACCCATCAAATACAACCTCACGGCTGCTTCCAACATCACCCTCGGAGACCTCGCGGGGGCGCCGCCACTGCACGCTCTTCAGACAGCTGCAGAAAATGCCAACGCCCACCGGATGATCACCGGTCTCCAGCACGGCTACGACACCATGCTCGGCGCGTGGTTCGACGGCGTCGAGCTGAGCCACGGACAGTGGCAACGGCTGGCCCTTTCTCGCGCTTTTCTCCGCGACGCCGAGATCGTACTGCTCGACGAGCCCACCTCAGCAATGGACGCCTGGGCTGCCGCGGCATGGATGGATCGATTCTGCGCGCTGGTCGAAGACCGCACCGCGGTCCTCATCACCCACCGCTTGACCACCGCCAAACGCGCCGATTTCATCCACCTCGTCAATAGCGGCCGGATCGTGGAGTCGGGCACCCATGAGGAGTTGCTCGCCCTCAACCGTGCTTATGCGTCGGCGTGGCAGAAGCAGGGGCATTACTCGGAGTAGTCGGCACCCGCAACACTGTCCGGCTCGAGCTGCTCGTCGTCCATTGCCACAGGCAACAAAGGCGGTCCCTCGATCACGCCCAGGAACTCGAGCACCGCCTGACGGAAGGCTTCCGGCTGCTCGACCTGCGCAAAATGTCCACTGTCTGCGAAGAGCACGTACCGGGCTTCCTGCACACCCTCTGCGAGCTCGCGAACCTTGTAGGGCGGGATCATGTCATGCGCCCCGGCCAAAACCAGACAACGCGCGGTGATCGTGGGCAGCAGGTCACGAGCGTCGAAGGTTGGCGACTCCCGTTCGGAGTAGTCGGCGTGCAACCAGCTGAACTCGGCCTCGGCGAAGGTCTCCCGGACCACCGAAGCCGTCACCTCGGGGTTGGCCATCGCCACGGGAAAGTACTCGTCGAGCCAGAATGCCTTCATTCTCTCGGTCTTCACCGCCACATCCAGCTGATCGCCGCTCAGCTCCTGCTGCATGGCGGCCCACCCCTGCATGAGGTCGACGTGCTCCTTGGCGAAGTCCTGCATGTCCTCGGGAGAGAAGGATGCCGCCCCGTGGACGAAGACCGCGGACTCCAGGATCTGAGGCCGCTCAGCGGCCAGCAGAATCAGGTTCATGGCGCCATTGGACCAGCCGATGGCGTTGACGCGGTCGAGTCCCAGGTGGCCCCTCAGGGCATCGAAGTCCTCTCGGACCGCCTCCATGCCCATATCGCTCTCCTGTGCGATCGGTCCCGACCCGCCCATTCCGCGAGGATCGAAGTAGACCATCGTCAGGTCATTCTCGAGCGGCCGATACAGGGCGCGCAGCCCGGCCAGGCTGAGGCCCCACGAGTTCGGCAGGGTCATCAGAACGGGACCCGCGCCGTGGACCTCGTAGTGAATCTCGAACCCGTTCAGCTCAGCCGTAAAGGACCCATTCTCCAGCCCTTCCGCGACCACCGAATTCGATGCCTCCTCCGACGGCGCACCCCCACACCCCAATACCGCAAGAGCGAGCACCAACGCCGCGAACCTCAGTATTCCCATTCCTACCTCCTATACCCCATCGGTTTCGAAACGAGTGTACCGCCGCATCTGCAATTCCGTCTGCCGAGGCGATGCGCGCAGCGCATCATAGGATTCTGCGGACCCAGGCACCACAACCGTCATGTAACGCGTCGCCAACAGGCCTGGGGCCGCAGAATCCTTCGTTCAGTCCCGCCCTCTCAGAGCTTCCCCTACAGATCGAAATAGAGTTCCATCTCATACGGATGCGGACGAGCTCCGACGGCTCTGGCCTCTTGTCTCTTGAAGGCGATCCACCGTTGGACCAGGTCTTCGTCGAACACCTCTCCGGAGAGGAGGAATTCGTGATCCTCCTCGAGTGCATCCAGTGCAGCCGACAGCGAACTCGGCAGCGCCTTGATTGCCGCCCGACGATCCTCCGCCCAGCTAAAAATGTCTTCGTCGACGGGGCCGAAACCGAGCTCTGTGGGATCCAACCGCCGCTTGATTCCATCGAGCCCTGCCATCAACTGCGCAGTGACGGCGAGATAAGGGTTGCAGCTGGCATCGGGGGGGCGGAACTCGATCCTCGCGCTGTCCTGGGAGTTCGCATATCTCGGGATGCGAATGGCGGCCGACCGATTGCCGGCAGAGTAGATCGCACTCACCGGAGCTTCAAAACCAGGCACCAATCGCCTGTAGGAGTTCGTGCTCGGGTTCGTGAGAGCGAGCACCGCCCCACCGTGGTGGAGCAAACCACCGATGTAGTGCCGTGCGGTTTCACTCAAACAAGCATAACCGTCAGCGTCGTAGAAGAGGTTCTGCCCATCTTTCTCGAGCCGTTGGTGAAAGTGCAGGCCGGAACCGGCTTCACCGTGCAGTGGTTTGGGCATGAAGGTGGCGGTGAGACCTGCCTGCTGGGCGACGAGCCGCGCAATGTACTTGACGAGCAGGGTCGCATCGGCCGCCCGGTAGCCCTGGATCAAGGGCGTCTCGATCTCGCACTGACCCGGGCCACCCACTTCGTGATGGTGGTACTTGATGGGAAATCCAGCGTCGAAGAGGTGGCCGCAGATCCTCGACCTCAGGTCGTGCAGGCGGTCGCGGGGAGGAATGGCGTGATACCCGCCATGGATCGGCATCGTGTAACCCGAGCCCATCTCGGGGCTGCGCCACTCTCCCTCTTCCGAATCGACGCGATACGAAGCAACGTTGGTCGAGTTTTCGTACGAGACCCCGTTGAAGATGTAAAACTCAAACTCGGGACCCCACCATGCCGCATCGGCCACTCCCTCGTCGATCATGTACTGCTCGGCCCGGCGGGCGATGCTCCGCGGGTCGAAGGGGAAGAGCTGGCGCGAATCGGCCTCAAGAGTGGTACAGATGAAGCTCAGAGTCGTTTTTTCCCAGAAGGGATCCAGAAAACCGCTGTGAAGATCGGGAACCATCACCATGTCTCCCGAACTCACCGACTTGAAACCGACGCTCGACCCGTCGAAGCCGATGCCTCGGCTCATCAGCCGCTCGTCGAACCTGTTCGCCGACACCGTCACGTGGTGCCAACGACCCCACAGGTCACAGAACTTCAGGTCGACCTGTATGACATCATTCTCTTCGATAAAGGTAACGGCATCTGCAAGTGTCTCAAACATCACATGCCCTCCCGGGCCCGGCATCCTACCATTGGCAGCTTTGCTCCGCTAGTTCATGTCGCAGCTCCTGAACCCAAACACCTGCAACCCGGGCACAATCCCAATATCTGTCTTGTCTATACATTTCATTCGTAAAAAGGGACCAGCCAAGCTGGTCCCTTTTTACGAATGAAATGATCTGTTGACAGTACGCGCTCTGCCAAAACCTACCGATAACCGAAGAGCATCGCGTACACGATCAACCCGATGAGCGAGAGTCCGATCCCCAAAGCCGTGAAGCCAACGACCTTGGCCACCGTTTCGAGGTGCGGCGACGCCGGGCCGGTCACCCGCCAGGTATCCGGCTCCTTCTCGATGAGCTTCATCAGGTCCTCGTACTCGTCCGGCTTGTCGTGTTTCAACTCCTCGACCGGAACCCGGCCGGTGAAGATCACCGGATCGATCGGGAACTTGTCCGGGCGGAAATGGGTATTGAAGAAGTGGATCGTGAAGATGAAGGCAACCGCCAGCAACGCCTCATCACTGTGGATAATCGTCGCCACATTGACTGCCCAACCCGGCAAGAATCGGGTAAAGAACACCGGGAACCAGAGCAGCAGACCAGTTGATCCGATGACGAAAATACCCCAGAAAACGGCGAAGTAATCGAACTTCTCCCAATAGGTGAATCGGCCGTACTGCGGGCGAGGCCCCCTTCCCAGGAACCATACGATGCTCTGCCAGAACTCCTTGATGTCCCTGAAGGTAAACATCATCGAGTCCTTGCCGAAAATGAACCCGAACCAGGACTTGCCCGACTTCATCTTGTAGCCGATCACGTCACGGAAATGCACGGCGAAAAGGATGATCATTACGATGGCGGCGAACCGATGCAAGAAGCCCATCGAGTCGAAACCGCCAAGCACTCGAGACATGACCTGCGCCCACCCCATGTACGAGAACTTGAGAGCCATTCCCGTCAATGCGAGGGTGAAGAAGCTCAATAACATCACGCCGTGCATGAGACGCTGCCACCGCGTAAACCGACGATAGAACCGGGTCGCGGTCTTCGCAGCGACCTTGTGGGGCCCCCACTTGTCACGAGTCCGCCACAGGCGGAAGAGCCACATCAGGGTGTGGATGATCGCAAAGGTCAAGGTTCCGACGAGCAAGGTCACCATGAACCAGAAGGAGTAGAACAGGAATGGGTATCGGTCCGGATCGTGGTGGGTTGCATGGGTCAGGTAGCCTGCGAATTGACGGTGAGCTTTCGGGTGGCACTGCGCACAGGTCTCGACCACGTTCTTGTGGCTGAGCATGGAGTTCGGGTCACTCGTCGGCAGGATGCCATGGGTACCGTGGCAGTCGTAACACTTCGCTGCGCCTTCCGACCCGAGCTGACTGACCTTACCGTGGTAGGTGTCGAAGAAAGTCGAGGCGAAATCTTCGTGGCATCGCCCGCACTGATCCATCATCGTAAACCGGAAGCCCTGAGAGTCTACCCGTGAGATCGTATGCGACGAGTGGCAGCTCTCGCAGGTCGGCAGCTCCTCGGTCGTCACAACATTGTCCGGCCAGTGCACGCTCTGGATGAACTGCTCCTCGATGCCTCGGTGGCACCGACCGCACGTTTCCGCAATTCGGTCCTTGTTCACCGTGCTTTCCGGATCGTCCCCAGGAAGGTTCTTGTGGGCGCTGTGGCAGTCCACACAGCTCGCCGAGACTACGAGCCCGCTTTCGAGGAGTCCTTTCCCATGGGCACTGATCCGGTAACTCCCGACAATGTCCGGAATTTCGCTCTGAAGTCTCTCAGAGGCCACCCCGCCCGCTTCGTGACACTCGGCGCACAGGTCCGGCACGTTTCGCGAGAAGGTCTTCGCCGTGGGGAGCCGGCTCGACTGCGTGGCATGCCGTTCGTGGCAGGTCAGACAGACCGGGGCGTCGGGGTCTCCCTCTGCAGCCAGCCTCCCATGTGTGCTCCGCGAATACTCCTGCACCCGCTCGGCGTGGCAGATCGAACAGTCGACCGGCTCGGTGATCGTCGCACATGATCGTTCGGGGTGTTTGGGACTGACCTGGGTGTGACACTGGGCGCAGGCGATCGACTTGTGGGAGGCGAGAACGAACTCCTCCTCGTCAAGGTAAAGGGACACCTCAACACCATCGCGCTCCATCGTCAGGGTCTCGTCAGAGTGGCACTTCAGACAGTTCCTGCTCGCCGCCCCCTGGGCCTCGACCTGGCGCCGGCGGATCTTGTGTGGTTGGTGGCACTCGACGCACGAAGGCACCTTGTGGGGTTCTTCCTCCCAGAGGCGTCCCTCGATCACCTTCGTATGGACCTCTTCGATCCGACCGTGGCATTGCATGCAGGTCTTGGCGACGTTGTTGCGGTTGATGCTGGACTCGGGGTTGTTGTGGTCGAGGATGTCGTGCGACGTGTGGCACGAGGTACACACCGCAGTGACGGTCAGGCCTTTCTCGAACAGGCCCTCACCGTGCACCGACATCGAGAAGTTCTGCAGAATGTGGTCCTGAGGGATGTCACGGTTCTCCATCACCTCGGAACCCTCCCTGTGGCAACGGCCGCACAGAATCGGGATATTGACCACCGCCGTCGGTGAATCGGCAGCCGTGTGAGGCAGGATGGCGTGGTGCTGATGGCAGGTCACGCAGCTCGGCGCGAGGGGATCGCCCTTGATGGCCGCCCGTCCGTGCAGGCTCCGGCCATGCTGCCGGGCCTGAGCCTCATGGCACCCACCGCAGACCTCGGTCTGGGCCATGGGCTCCAACGGCGCGTGGACCTGGTGGCCCTTGTGGCAGTCAGTGCAATGAACCGCAGGCTCTCCCTCCGCACCGTGCTTCCAGTGGGCGCTGCGCTTGACCTCGCGTTCCGCCCGGATATGGCACTGGGCGCACAGACCCTTTGCCTCTCCCTCATGATGCTTGGTCTTGAGCTGCGCCTTCGACAGGACGTCGTGGGTACCGTGGCACCGCACGCACGCGGCCGCCGGCGAGGCCGGGTCGTCGGCCCATCTGCCGTGCGGACCCGCGGCCTGCTCTTCGGCGACATCGTCGTGGCACATGCCGCACGAAACCGGTTCGAGTTCCTCTTCGTGGGGAAGCTCCACGCCGTCGAGATCCATGTGACAGTCGATACACGCAAACTCGGCATGGACCGAGCTCGCATAAGCAGCCGGATCCACGAACACAGGGACGACGTGGCCGTTTCGAGTGCCCGTGAGCTCTAAATCCTCGTGGCACATCAGGCAGTCATCGTTCTCCTGCGCCCAACATGGAAGGCCGGCGCCCAGGAGCAGCCCCAATGCCAGACCACCGATCAAAAAGGCGTTCCGCCACTGCAGTGCGAGGCGCTGTCGGCCGCATCCGATCGAACTCGATTGCATTGTCACTCCCTCCTAGCCCCTTCGCTGCCGAAACCACGATAAATCACTGTATCGTTGAGCAGGCAATATTTCAAGCTCAGAACACCTTCAGTTATTGAGAACACGTTGCAAAGCAGCCCGGCGCACCTGACCAAAAACCGGCAAATCCTCTCTCGGAATTCAATATTGAACGCTTGTTCAAATTTTCGCAGAATGCTACGATGAGTCGGTATCGGCGTAGTACTGAGCACAAAGAAACGTACGACGGAGGCATGATGTCCGCTGCAAAACACAACCGTGGAAAACGCATCGGTCGTTGGTTCAACTACGCCAACAACAGCATCACGATCGCGGGAATCGTCCTGACCACTCTGTCGGCGCTTCTGATCGTAACCTTCATGATCGTCGAGCTATCAGGTGGCTTTCACAACAACCCCTACATCGGTCTTTTCGCCTATGTCGTATTGCCAGTCGTCTTCGTCCTGGGCCTCATAGAAATCCCGATCGGCATGTGGCGAAGGCGCAGGAAGCTCCTCCGGGAAGGAGCGTCGGAGGCCGAACTGTCGAGCTTTCCGAAGCTCGATTTCAACGATCGACGGCTTCGCAAGCTCGGCGCCATCGTGCTCGGTCTGACCGTGGCCAACGCTGTGATTCTCGGTTCAACCTCGTTCCTGGCCGTCGAGAAGATGGAGAGCGTCGAGTTCTGCGGCGAAACCTGTCACACGGTCATGCAACCGGAGCATACGGCCTACCAGGAGTCACCCCACTCGAGAGTGAGCTGTGTCGAGTGCCACATCGGACCCGGCGCCTCCTGGTTTGTTCGGTCCAAAATCGACGGACTCCGTCAAGTCTGGCACACCGCCCTCGGCTCCTACTCGCGGCCGATCCACACACCACTGCGAAACCTGCGTCCTGCACGGGAGACGTGTGAGCGCTGCCACTGGCCGACCAAACACCACGGCGACAAGCTGCGGCACTTCGCGCGATTCAAGACAGACGAACACAATTCGCCTCGATATACGACGCTGCTTCTGAAGACAGGGGGCGGACGCATCGAAACCGGCCAACACGGCGGCATCCACTGGTGGCACATCTATTCCGACAACAAGATCCGCTTCGTAAACAGCGACGAGCGCAAAGAAGAGATCATCTGGGTTGAGTTGACGAGGCCGGACGGCGAGGTGCGTTCGTATAGTCGTGATGGTCAGGAACTCCCCGTTAAGAACGATATCGAAAAAAATGCACATATAATGGACTGTATTGATTGTCATAATCGCCCGACCCATCTGTTCCAGACACCGCCGAAGGCACTCGACGCCGAACTCGAGTCCTATCCACAGCTTCGCAGCCTCCCCTATTTCAAAAAGACAGCGTTGGCGGCCGTCACTCAGGAGTACGAGACCCGAGCTGAGGGCATGGCTGCCGTCGTCGCAGCCGTGGATTCTTTCTATCAGGAGAGCTACCAAGAAATCTGGAGCTCCCAACGTGACCTGGTCGATTTCGCGAGCAATACCGCCGCGCAAGTTTACGGACGAAACAACTTCCCGGAAATGAAGACCGATTGGCGCTCTCACCCGAACCACATAGGACACGACGACTTTGACGGCTGCATGCGATGCCACGACGGTGAGATGACGGCATCGGACGGGCAGTACGTAATTCCGATGGACTGCGACACCTGCCACCTCTTCCTGGCGGACGAAAGCCCGGAACCACTCGACCTGAGTACCGTTATCGACTCCTGAACTCACTCCCTGCGGGTCCCTTCCGATGATGAGATCATGGACCATGCTATTCTGCCTGATGATGGCCAGCATATGAGCAGCGCTCGATATTCGCGGCCGAAAGGTGTAGCCGATGGAGTGGCTTGAACAGAATCTCGATGCCTACAGAATCGTAGGAGAAATCCTCAACGACCTCCGCAGAATCGTTCAGAAAGGCCTGCATGAGATCTAC
>CAZCEX010000015.1:0-19224 GCA_964497785.1 uncultured Thermoanaerobaculia bacterium
GGGAGAACCGGCGCGTTGCGGTTACGAGGCCGTAGCGCCGAGGAGCAAAGCGAAGCGGTGCGACGAGCTGGGCGCAGCCCAGAAGCGGCAGCTACGCCGGCCGTCGTGGGACGTGGCGACAGGCGAAGCCTGCAGTAGGTCTCTCAGTCGCGTGACGCTTCGGAGAACCCGCGATGCGACTGAGGACCGCCGTTTTTGAATGCGACCTGCAAAGTCGGTATCCTGCTGGGGATATGAACGAACACGACACCGGCGCCGCCGCACCTGACGAAACCGCCCCGGCAGATCACAACCCCCGCTGCCTGAACTGCGGCGAGCCGGTAAGCGGGCCTTTCTGCCCGTCGTGCGGCCAGGCGACGCGCAACGTCGATCTGCCCTTTCGGCAGCTGATGGGCGTCTGGCTCGGCGCCTTCGCCGCATTCGACTCGCGGCTTCTCGGCACGCTTCGCCTTCTGATCACGAGACCCGGCGCCCTCACGCGTGAGTTCCTTGCCGGCCGCCGCAGAAGTTACATCCACCCCCTGAAGCTGTACCTCGCCGTTTCCCTGCTCCTGTTCCTCGCCCTCGGCATGTCGGGGTTCACCGTGGTCACGGTCAGCGACAATAACGATCCCACAATCGTCAGCCCGGTCAAGTTCGACATCGAGGTCGAAACGGACAGCCCGGACCCCGACCCGGAGGAGAGCACAGCAACCGACGAGTCCGCCACACCGAGCTGGATTGCCCAAGCCGCCGCTCTCTACCTCGACGACCCTGAGCGCTTCAACCAGGTATTCGTCAGCCGGCTCGCGAAGGCAATCTTCCTGCTGGTGCCCGTCTTCGCCCTGCTCCTCAAGGTGATCTACCGCCGGACCCTGTACGTGCACCATCTGGTGTTCTCACTCCACCTCCACACCTTCGCCTTCTTCGCCATCCTCATCGGCCTCCTCGTCGACATCGCTGTTGGCATCCCGAAAGGCCCCGGCAACGGAGCCGCCGTGCTCGCCATCGCGATCTACACCTTTCTCGCCCTGCGACGGTGCTTCTCGCAGACCAGACTGCGAACCATCGCCAAAATGTTCGCGCTTCTCTTCGGTTACTTCGCCTCGCTGCTCGTGACGATGGCCATCGCCCTGCTCGCCACCAGCCTGACCATCTGAGGGCTTTGTCGCCGATGGTCGTCTACACTGTGGAGCGATGAGCAAAGAGGCTCCCTCCTCACCCAGGGGTTTTGTCGACCGCATCGTCGAGTCGATCTTCCCGCGGCCGATCGTGCCCCGGTCCGACGCCGATCGGCGACGTACGGTGCTGGAGTTCCTCGTCCTGCACATGCGGCCGGTTCGCCTGCCCGAGAAGAGCCTGCGCTACACTCATACTTGGGGACTCGGCGGCATGTCGCTGGTGCTGCTTTTCCTGCTCGCCGCAACCGGTTTGTTGCTGATGCTGGTATACGAGCCCGTGCCCGAGCGCGCGTACGAGTCCATCATCAGCCTTCAGCAGGATGTTCTCTTCGGTGGTCTTGTCCGCAACCTGCACCACTGGAGCGCGAACCTGTTGGTCGCGATCGCACTGCTCCACCTGCTGAGAGTCTTCTTCACCGGTGGCTATTTCGGTCCGCGCCGGTTCAACTGGGTCATCGGCCTGAGCCTTCTGCTCGCCATCCTGGCGTCGAACTTCACAGGCTATCTGCTGCCGTGGGATCAGCTCGCTTACTGGGCGGTGACTATCTGTACCGGCATGCTCGCATACGTGCCCTGGATCGGCGATTGGCTGCAATCCGTCGCCCGAGGCGGCAGCGACATCGGGCCCTCCACCCTCATCATCTTCTACACCCTGCATACGAGTGTGATCCCGGTGTCGCTCATTCTTCTGGCGGCACTGCACTTCTGGCGCGTGCGAAAAGCACGCGGCGTCGTCCTTCCCCGCCGATTCGGGGAACCTCGGGAGCACAAACCGACCATGGTCTTGACGCTGCCTCACCTGCTGATGCGCGAGCTCGCGGTGGCGCTCACGCTGCTCGCCGTCGTCATGTTGATGGCGACCTTCATGAATCCACCGCTCGACGCAGCCGCCAATGCCGGGATGAGTCCAAATCCGGCCAAGGCCCCATGGTATTTCATGGGATTCCAGGAGCTCCAACTGCATTTCCACCCCCTGTTCGCGGTTGTTTTCATTCCCCTCCTCGCCGCGGCCGCGCTCATGCTCCTCCCATATCAGAACACTGCCGAAACCGGAGCCGGCATCTGGTTCGTTTCACCCGTCGGGCGACGAACAGCCGCCCTCGCAGCCGGCCTCGCAGCGATCCTGACGCCCGCCATAGTCGTCATCGACGAGCTCTGGCTTCAGCCCGGCTCCGGCGTCGCAACCACCTTCGGGCGGGGCATCGTACCCACGGTCGTCATCGCCGCCCTGGTATGTGCCTTGATCTTCACCTTGCGCCGAAAAATGGGCTCGACGCGAGAAGAAACGACCCAGGCTGTCTTTGTCCTGTTCGGGGTCTCTTTCGCCATGCTAACGATCATCGGGGTCTGGTTTCGCGGCCCCGGCATGGCCTTGGGGTGGTGGCCATGATGGATACGATTCAATGGCTATGCGAGGGCCCACAATGAGCACGCCAGATGAGGACACCACCACACGGAGGAACCTGCTCGGCACGATCTGGATCGGCCTCGGCGCAATTGTCACCACCGAGGTGGTGTGGGTCGTCAGCGGCTTCCTCAGACCCCGGCGCCGACGCATTTCGCAGACCACCGGCGACAGCCTCGTCATCGCGGGCCCGGTCGAGCGCTTCGAACCAGGATCCGTGACCGCTTTCCAGCGCGGGAAGTTCTACCTCGTTCGCCTCCCAGACGGCGGCTTTCTCGCCCTTCATCGTGAGTGCACCCACCTCGGCTGCACGGTGCCGTGGGTCGACGGCCAGCAACAGTTCATCTGTCCGTGCCATGCATCAACCTTCGATATCCAGGGCGCGGTGCTCGGGCCCCCTGCGCCACGGCCACTCGACCTTTTCCCTGTGCGCATCGAAAACAACATCGTCAAGGTCGAGACTCGGGAGCCGATAAAAAGAACCGTCGTTTCTGCCGACCAGGCGGTTCACGCGTGATGGTAAACCCGCTCTCCCGTTGGAAGGCCCTGGGCGCGGTTTCGACCACAATCATCGCGGTCTTGATACCTGTTTCTATCCTGCGCCACGGATACGATCCGGGGCTCACAGAGCCCTCTGGGAAAACACCCACGTTCGTCGGCAGAGAGACCTGCCGGCCGTGCCACGAAAAGGCCTTTCAGAGTTGGCAAAACTCGGATCATGACAAGGCCATGGATGTGGCAGATGCAACCACCGTACTCGGCGATTTCAACGACGCAGTGTTGACCTCGAAGGGCCTCACCTCTCGCTTCTATCGTCGTGAGGGAGGTTTCTTCGTCGAAACAGAGGGCTCAGAAGGCGCCATGGTCGAGTTCGAGATCACCCACGTTTTCGGCCACGACCCCCTGCAGCAATACCTCATACCCTTCCCCGGAGGGCGGCTGCAATGCCTGACCATCGCCTGGGACAGCGAGCGCGACGAGTGGTTCGACCTCTACCCCGACACCGTCATTCCGCCGGACGACTGGCTGCACTGGACAAATGCCGCTCAGACCTGGAACGCCATGTGTGCCGAATGCCACTCCACCAATCTCAGGAAAAATTTCGACCCGGAAACACAGACCTACGACACTACCTGGTCGGAGATCGACGTCAGCTGTGAGGCCTGCCACGGTCCGGCATCGGCCCACGTCGAGTGGGCGAACATTGAACCGATGGCCCGGCCGGTAGTCCCCAGCTACGGACTCGTCGTCAACACCGGCGACCTGACGTCACAAGAACAGGTCGAGCTGTGCGCCCCGTGCCACTCCCGCCGCTCCGAGCTCGGCGACTATGACCACACGCACATCGCTCTGCTCGACCACATGCTGCCCTCCCTTTTGCGGGAGAATCTCTATTTTGCGGACGGCCAGATCCAGGACGAGGTCTATGTCTGGGCTTCGTTCGGCCAGAGCAAGATGTTCCACAACGACGTGCGCTGCGCCGACTGCCACGACAGCCACAGCTTGAAGTTACACTTCGAGGGCAACAACTTATGCCTCCAGTGCCACCGGGCCGACGCCTACGACACCCGCGAGCACCATTTCCACAAGAAGGTCTACGAAGGGCGCCCATCCGACGGTGCGCTGTGTATCGCCTGCCACATGCCGCAGCGGCCCTACATGGTCATCGACGAACGCGCCGATCACAGCATCCGCATCCCACGGCCCGACCTCACACTCTCAATCGGCACACCCAACGCATGCAACCAGGAGGGTTGTCACGCCGACAAGAGCGCCGCCTGGGCCGACGAAAGCTACCGCACGTGGTATGGACAGGCCAGGAAGACCCACTACGGCACGACCCTGGCCGCAGCCCGTGAAGGCCGGCCTGAAGCGGCTCCGGAGCTTGTGCGACTGGCCGGCGACGCCCTCTACCCCGCCATCGTTCGCGCCACCGCCCTGGCGCTGCTCGAAAGATATCCGGATGAGGCGAGCACACAAGCGTTCGCCGCTGCTTTGACAGACGACGACGCCCTGATGCGCCATACCGCCGTCATGAGCGTGAGCGCCCCAACAACCGAGAAGCTCGTCGCGCTGTTGGCACCACTGCTGTTCGACCCCATTCGCGCCGTTCGCATGCAGGCAGCGGTTCAGCTGGCGGACGTCCCGGATGCTGAGCTCGAGCAGTACCAGAAGCAAGCTCGGGCCGCGGCGCTCGAGGAGTACGTCGAAGCCATGAAGTACTCGCTCGACTTCGCGTTTGCGGGCCACAACCTCGGTAATCTATGGTCCCGCCTCAATAAGCCGGCTCAGGCAGAAACGGCGTACCGAAACGCATTCGCGATCGATGATCTCTTCTTCCCGGCCAAGGTCAACCTCGCCGTCCTGCTCAACGCCCAGGGGCGCAACGACGAGGCAGAGGTCCTGCTCAGGCAGGTGATGGAGGCTTTCCCCCAGGAGTACCAGGTCGCCTACTCCCTCGGGCTGCTGCTTGCTGAGGTGGGCAAGTACCACGAGGCCGCCACCTTTCTGCAACGCGCCGCCCAAGGCATGCCGGAGCACCCACGCGTGCAGCACAATCTGCAGCAGGTGCTGGAGTATCTGGAGCGAACCGGGCAAAGATAACGACCGTTCGCAGACCTCGGCCAGCACTTGTGGTAGAACTATGGCACGATGCGATCCCGCTCTCCCACGCTCGGCGTCCTCGTGCTTTTCGTTGTGCTCTATATCGTGCCTCTTGGACTCAGACCGATGTCTTCGCCCGACGAGTACCGGTATGGCGAGATCCCGCGGGAGATGCTGCATTCCGGTGATTGGGTCGTGCCTCGGCTCGATGGAATGCCCTACTTCGAAAAGCCGATATGGGGCTACTGGATGATCGCAGCGAGCATGAAGGTCTTCGGTCTCACCGCCTTCGCGATCCGACTCCCGTCGGCCCTCGGTGTTGGCCTGGCAGCGCTCGCCGCCGGTCTGCTTTTGCGGCGCAACCCCGACTCACGGGCCGGGCCCCTCGCAGCGGCCATCGTGCTCACCAGCCTGCTTTCGGTTGCAGTCGGCACGACGGGAGTTCTCGACGGCGTATTCACGGGGCTCATGACCAGCTCCCTGGTAGCCACCTACGTCTTCCTCGAAGCCCGCAGTTCCCGAGATGAATGGCTCCCGCTGCTTCTCGCCGGCGGCGCTGCGGGTCTGGCATTCCTCACCAAGGGCTTCCTGGCTCTCGTGCTTCCGGCCGGAATCCTACTGCCCTACCTCGTGATGACACGCTCGCTGGCTCGCTTTCTCCGTCGTTCGTGGATCCCGGCTGCCACCTTCCTCGTCACCGTGCTCCCATGGTCTTTTTTGGCGGCATCGCGGTCGGATTTCTGGCACCACTTCTTCTGGGTTGAACACATCCAGAGATTTCTCGAACCGGGAGGCAATCAACACGCCGAGCCATTCTGGTTCTTCTTGCCCCAGATTCTCGTCGCCATCATCCCCTGGACGGTCCTCCTTCCTGCAGCAACTTCCGGTCTTCGCACTCTCGAGGACTCGGCTGCGAGGCGGCGGACCCTGTTCGCGTTGTGTTGGTTCCTCTTTCCGCTCCTTTTCTTCTCGATGTCGTCAGGAAAACTGGTGACATACATCCTGCCCTGTCTGCCACCGCTCGCCATCCTCCTGAGCATCGGGGTATTCAATTACCTCCGCCTCGGTGCAAGGCGGCTGCTTTCTCTTGCGGTCACGCTCGGAACCGCCCTGCCGATCGCGCTCCTCGGAGTGCTTGTCTTCGGCACAATGAACGGCGAGCCGGCATTTGTTCGCCTTGCCGACTCGGGGTGGCAGTGGGGCGTGCTCGCCACCGGCATCGGTGGGTGGGCATTGATCACCATCACCGCCTTCTGGAGACGACGTTCAGGCGTTCGGCTCGCTCTGTTGGCCGCTGGTCCGGTTGTTTTCTTCACTGCTGCCCAGTTCATGCTCGACGAACGCCTCCTGCGGGCCCCAGGATGGCTCGTCGAAGCACACCTCAAAAACATCAACCCCATCACGCCTCTTGTCGGAGACGGCAACTCCGTGCAGACCCTGTGTTGGCTCACCCGGCGCACCGACGTCGAGGTCTTCGATTTTGCGGGGGAAATGGCCTACGGCCTGGAGAAATCACCCGACCGGGACCTCCTCGACACCGACGACCTCGTTGCGCTGGTCGAATCGAGTTCCGTTCCGGTGGTTGCCCTGCTCGAACGTCACCGCTGGGATCGGGTCAAACAGCGAATGCCCGAGCCCGCCCACGAGGCGACGAGCAGGAAATTCGTGCTGGTTGAGCTTGCAACACCGTCGGCACCCGATCACCCCGCCGACAGGCCGCCGGTCTCGAAGCCGTCCGCGAATATCGGCAGCGACTGATCGACGAGCTGGTGGCTGCAGCTGAGTCCTCTGGGGCGCCTCGCGACTGAGGCACCCGCACCAGGCTTCGCCTGCCGCCTCGTCCCACGACGGCCGAAACTACTGCCGCTTCTGGGCTGCGCCCAGCTCGTCGCACCGCTACGCTTTGCTCCTCGGCGCTCGGGCTTCGTAGCAGGCAACGCGATTCTTCTCCGGGCGCGCTCCCCGTGGGAGCCACCCCCGCGCGTTCATGTCCTGGGGACATCTCGTACCCATGAGGCGCTCGTGCCAAGAACGACGGGGATGGCACGCCCGTCGGGGCGGCCTTGCACGTTCTCCGTTGCGGCAACGAAACCGACCAGAAAACCAATGAAAGCGCCTCCGGCGGCACGTGCCATATGCGCAATTGTGCTGTTGGTGTCACGGCTACGATGCGCATCCACACAATTACGTCACGTGGCAATGCCCGAGGAGCTCGTTGCGGCCGTGATGTCCAGCCTGCGAAGTAGGCCGCCGCTCGCATGAGCAGCGTGGTCGCAGCCTTTCCGGTCCTATCTCTCGCGACCGCGCTGCTCATGCGACGCTGGGATGGCCGTCCTACGGCATCCCAGAAGGCCGTGGCCGGGGAGAAGGTCGGTCTACGAGGCCGCAGCGCCATTCTCAGAACCATCACCCCTGACCGCCAACCACCCCTCGCGGCCGGAGACCTCCTGTCGCACCAGCGGCGCTGTCGGCAGCTGCGAACGATCCTCAGGCACGAGCTCCGAAAGGGCGTCCATTCGCAGTCCCTTGTCGCGGGCCCGCTCGAGAAACTCGTCGAACATCGAGCTGGCAACGATGCCTTCCACCTCGGCGTGGATCGTGAGCACGTTGTAGTCGCCGGCGTCAATCTGATCGAGCAGGTAATCGTTGAACGTCGAGGGTGTGACACCGGAATGGCCGACGACCTCGTCGTAGGTCGGCAGGTTGACGGGAATCTGAGGCTGGTCGAGCACACGGTCCCCGGCCTTCGGCAGAAAAACCCCGGAACCGCGGCAATCGGAGCCGAAAGCGAGCTCGGGAAACCGAGCCGCTTTGATCTCGAGCACATCGTCCGTGCACCGCCAGGCGGGTGCAGCCGCACAGGTGGGCGGGGCGCCAACGTCGGTCATCAGAGCCACTGCACGGCGAAGGACCGCTTCGATTCTCTGGGTGCCCATACCTTCGACTCGGGATTGCCATTGGTGGTGGTCCCAGGCATGCAGCCCGACCTCATGGCCCGCCGCAGCACATTTCTGCAGAACCGGACCCAGCCGGCGCCCGATCACAGGACCAGGCCACAGGGTGCCACGCAAAAGAATGTCCCATCCGTACAGGCTGGCGGCTCGCGAGCGCAGCATCTTGAGCAGGAACGCCGGACGCAAAAGGCGCCACAAGTGACGCCCCATGTTGTCCGGCCCGACCGAGAAGAAGAAGGTCGCACGCACCCCGTGCCGGGCCAAGATCCTGCACAGCTCGGGAACGCCCAGCCGGGTGCCGCGCAGGGTATCGACATCGACCCGCAATCCGACCGGAGTCGATCCCCTGCTCACCGCACTACTCGCAGGTCTCGGTCCCGGTGGCTTTCACGGCCTCATTGAGGAAAAAATCGAGTGTCTCGGCAACTGTCTGCTCGAAACCGATCGTCGGCGCCCAGTCGAGGTAGCGGCGCGCGTTGCGGATGCTCGGTTTACGATGTTGCACATCCTGGTACCCAGGCCCGTAGAAGCGCCCGCTTTCGACGACGCTATAGCCCGCGAACGGTGGGAAGTGGTGGCGCAGGGGATGGCTCTCGAACAGGTCGACGAGCACTTCCGCGAGCTCTTTGATCGACGCTTCGTTGTCCGGGTTGCCGATGTTGATGATCTTGCCGTCAGCCCGGCCGTCGTCGTTGCGAATGATGCGGAAGAGCGCCTCGACGCCGTCGGCTACGTCGGTGAAGCACCTCTTCTGCTCACCACCATCGACGAGCTGAATCGGTGTGCCTTCGGTCAGATTGAGGATCAGCTGGGTGATGGCTCGAGACGAGCCGATGCGTGCCGAAGCCAGGGAATCGAGCCGCGGGCCCATCCAGTTGAACGGCCGGAACAGGGTGAAGCGCAGTCCGCGCTGGGCGCCATAGGCCCAGATGACCCGGTCGAGCAGCTGTTTGCTGCTCGAGTAGATCCAGCGCTGCTTGTTGATCGGCCCGAGCACGAGGTTCGAGTGGTCCTCGTCGAACCGTTCGTCCTGGCTCATGCCGTAGACCTCGGAGGTCGAAGGGAAAATGATGCGCTTGTTGTACTTGTTGCAGTAACGCACCACTCGGAGGTTTTCCTCAAAATCGAGCTCGAAGACCCGCAGGGGGTTACGCGTGTACTCGATCGGCGTCGCGATGGCCACCAAAGGCAGCACGATGTCGCATTTCTTGACGTGGTACTCGATCCACTCCCGGTGGATGGCAATGTCGCCTTCGAAGAAGTGGAAGTCCGGGTTGCCGGAGAACCGCTCGAGACTCGACGAGCTGAGATCCATACCGTGAACCTCGTAACACCCATCCTCGAGCAAACGCTCCGTCAGGTGGTTGCCGATGAAGCCGTTGATGCCGAGGATGAGCACCTTCTGCTTGCGTTGCATGGCGTGGGTCACGCTCGGCGGAGTGCCGAACCGCATGCCTTGGGCGACCCGCAACTCCTTGGCGAGCTGATCGCCGGTCATGAAGACGCCGTCCCCCGTCTGGCCGCTGACGATTCGTACAGCGCCTCCCGCGCAGGCGATCACGAGCGGTTCGCAACCGAGCACAGTTCCCGGCGCTGCATCTTGGGGCGAGTCAGGGTGCTCCGCCACCTGCCAGAAAAGGACCTTGCGCTCGACCAGGTATGTGAAGGCGCCCGGGTAGGGCCGGGTGACGGCGCGTACCAGGTTCTGGATCGTCACCGTATCGTTTGCCCAGTCAATTTCGCCATCAGCCGGCGTTCGCCCACCGAAGTACGAAGCCTGCGCCTCGTTCTGGGCCACTCGCGGCGCCGAACCCTCCTTCACGAGGGGCAGCACCTCGTCGAGCAAACACTCCGCCGCCTTCGCAGCCTTGCCGTGCAGGCTCAGGGCTGTGTCGTCGTCATCAATCGTGATCGGGCATTGGCCGACGATGTCGCCGTCGTCGGGCTGCGGGGTCATATGGTGCAAACTGACACCGGTCTCGGCTTCGCCGTTGACGAGCACCCAGTTGATCGGCGCCCGGCCCCGATACCGCGGCAGGAGAGATCCGTGCAGATTGAGGCAGCCCTGCGGTGGGATGTCGAGAATGGCCGGCTTGAGGATCTGTCGGTAGTAGAAGCTGAAGAGGATATCCGGTTGCATCGCCTCGATGCGGGCCACCCACACCGGGTGGTTGGGGTCCTCGGGCGCGTACACCGGAATGTCGTGGGCGGCCGCAACCTCGGCAACGGACCGGAACCACGTATTCTCACCCGGGTCATCCCTGTGGGTGAAGACCGCCACCACCTCGAATCCGTGGCGCAAGAGTGCCTCGAGGCCTTCGCACCCGATGTTGTGGTAGGCAAAAACGACAGCTTTCATCAGCATCCTCCGCAGTAGCAGAAATCAAGAAGCCTGGTCACGCTTCGCGCTCGGCGTTATCGGGACGTCCAACGACGGACTGTACGAAGTACCGTGGTCGGGCGCGAACATCATGATAGATCCTGCCCACGTACTCACCGAGCAGACCGAGCCCGACGAACTGGGCGCCTATGAAGAAAAACAAGATTGCAAACAGAGTAAAAACGCCCTCGGCCGCCCAGTCGGACCCGAAAAACAGGCGGGCACCGAGAAGGAAGAGACCGAAACCGAAACCGAGCACCGAGATCGCCGCGCCGACAATGGTCAGTGCACGCACCGGGAAGGTCGTCATGCTCGTCAAGAGGTCGAACTGGAGCACGATGAGCTTCCACAGACCGTACTTCGACTCCCCTTCAGCCCGGGCCGCGTGCTCGACCTCGATTTCGGTCGTGCGGCGGGCGAAGCTGTTGGCGAGCACCGGAATGAAGGTGCTGCGCTCGGGACAGACGAGCATCGCGTCGACGACATGGCGCCGGTAGGCACGCAGCATGCAGCCATAGTCGGTCATCATGACCCCGGTGGCGTGCTGCACCGCCCGGTTGACGATCGCCGATGGCAGACGGCGGAGAATGCTGTCCTCACGCGGGGTCCTTACGGTGCCGACGACGTCGTTGCCAGCGTCGACGGCTTCGAGCAGCCGCGGAATCTCCTCGGGAGGGTTCTGCAGATCGGCGTCGAGGGTGATGATCACATCCCCTCGTGCATGTGCAAAACCCGCCATCACCGCGGCGTGCTGGCCGTAGTTACGATTGAGAATGACGGCGACCACTTCGGACTCCGCAGCGGCTGCCTCGGTGAGGATCTCCAACGATCGATCGCGGGATCCATCGTCGATGAGAATGAGCTCAAAGGGTCGATCGAGGGATCGGGCGGTCTCAAGGGTCCGCCGCAGCAGCTCCGGCAGACAGGCCTCCTCGTTGAAGACCGGGACGACGATCGACAGCTCTGGGTTCATCGGACCAAGACCTCCTTGATCGTCTCCACCACCGAGACCACATCGTCAGCGGTCATCTGCGGAAAGAGCGGCAACGAGCACATACGGTCGGAGTTCCACTCCGAGTTCGGCAAAAGGCCGCGCTCAAACCCCATCGTCTCGCGGTAGTAGCGGTGGAGATGGGCCGCCCGGAAGTGGATTCCGGTGCCGATGTTGCGGTTCTTGAGCTCTGCCATGAAGACTTCGCGGTCCATTTTCGCACGGTTGACATCGAGCCTGATGACCATCAGGTGCCAGGAGTGGGTGAAGTCCCACGGCGGTTGCCTGAGAGGAAAGACCTCGTCGATGTCGGCGAGCAGTTCCAGATAGAGCTCGGCCAAAGCAGTCCGGCGTTTGACGTTCTCCGACAATCGGGCGAGCTGGCCGATGCCGATGGCGGCATTGATGTCGGAGAAGTTGTACTTGTAGCCCGGCTCCAAAACCTCTGCTTGCGGCGAGCGCCCCTGATTTTCCCGATCGTAGGAGTCCACCCCCAGACCGTGGAACTTGAGGCGTTTGACACGCTCGATGAGGGCAGCATCGTCGGAACACACCATGCCGCCTTCGGCCGTGGTCAGGTTCTTGATCGCCTGGAAGGAAAAAACACTCGTGCCCACCTCGCCGACCGGCCGGCCGCGGTAGCGCGTGCCGATGGCGTGGGCCGAATCCTCGACGACGGCGATCTCCCTGGATGATGCAAGCTCGCGGATCGTATCGATGTCGGCGGCCGCGCCAGCGAAGTGCACCGGAATGATCAACCGGGTCCGGTCGCTGATCTTCGCCTCAAAGTCTTGAGCACCGGCCATCAGGAAGTCCCGGTCGACATCGACAAAAACCGGGGTCGCACCTGCGAGCACGATCAGGTTGACGGTCGAAACCCAGGTCAAGGCCGGCGTCAAGACCTCGTCCCCCGGTCCAATACCGTGAACCTCGAGAGCGAGGTGCATGCCCGCGGTCGCCGAGTTCACGGCAACGGCGGCGGGCGACCCGACGAACTCCTGGAAGCGACGCTCGAACTCGGCCGTCTTCGGCCCGGTGGTGATCCAGCCCGACCGCAGGACCTCACCGACCGCAGTGATCTCCTCTTCCGAGATATACGGGCGGCAGAATGGCAGAAAATCATCGCGCATGAAAACTCCTGGGTGCTGTGATCACTCACCGCGCAGCGACGGCGCCCCAGTGTAGGGAAGGCGCCCGGCAGCTTCAACTTGGAGATTTTGACCCCGAGGTCACAGCAAGCGGGGAATGACGAACCACAGGAGTTCACCACACGACGAGCCCACAGCGCTCCAGGAACTCTCTGGGAGCTGCACACAAGCAACGGCAGCGGTTGGAAAACGAACATCGCCACCGCCGATGAGCCGCGAGACCAGGTCGGCCCAGGTCGGGTTGTGGCCGACGATCAAGACCCGTTCGACCGTCGTTTCAATATCTCGAACGACATCCATGACCCCTTCCGGACCAGCACTGTAGAGCTCGGGAATCCGGACGATGTGACACTGCCACTGCCCCGCCTCGGCGGCCAGAGTGGCAGTTGTCCGCGCCCGCACGGCGGTCGAGGTGAGCACGAGGTCGGGTCGGCGCCCGGCAGCGCTCAGGAACCTTCCGACCTTGGCCGCCGACTTTTCGCCCCGCGGGGCCAACGGCCGCTCGTGATCCTTCTGGTACGGCAGGTCCCAGCTCGACTTGCCGTGGCGCATGACCATCAGGATCGGCACGAGACGGTCCCTGGCCTGCACTCCCCCTTGCCCCATACAGTTTCTTTTGAAAAGAACCAGCCGTGTACGGTTTGCGGTTTCACCTCACCGAATATGAACGACCCCTGTTTCGGTTGCAAGCAATCGCCCAGAAAAAACCGTTAACTTCCGAGCCCTTCCCGCGTACAATCCTTCGAGCCCGCGCCGGGCCAGGAGGTTTCTATGTCTCGCCGATCCCTGACTCTCGTACTTATTTTCAGTGTTTTCTGTCTGAATAGCGCCGCCGGAGTTGCGGCCGATGTGCCCACCGCCGTCGAGACGGCCCTGAAGACATCCCCACATCACCAGGCCGAGGCCGAGGCCAAAATCCTCCAGTGGCAAGAGGCCCAGACCAGGGGTTTCAAGGCCCAGAAGAGCTGGGCGCCGGACCCGAGCCCTTCCCCAATCGACGTGCTCGAGTACGACATTCGACTCTACCTCGACACCCAGCGCGAAGTGGCCTCGGGCACAGTAGAGATCCGCCTCGCCGCGGCTGAGAACGGCCTTCAGACCGTCGAGCTCGATGCCGCCGCAGGCCTGCGCGTGCTTTCGGCGACCCTGCTCGAGGACGGCACTCTGATCTACGACTCCCCGCTGAATCTTACTTTCGACCACAGCGAAGACATTCTGAGCATTCAACTGAACCGAGCGCTCGCCAGCGGCGAGGAGGTTGTGCTCGAGGTCGCTTACGGTGGCCGTGCCAACGACAATGGCATGGGCATCAACTGGAACCGCGGGGGCAGCGGTCGATCTCTCATCTCCACATTCGCCGAGCCCTTCGGCGCCCGCGTGTGGTTCCCCTGCAACGACCGGCCCGACGACAAGGCCATCGTCGCGATGTGGATCACCGCACCCGCAGTGCTCACAGTGACGTCGAATGGACTGCTCGAGGACCGGACGGAGCACGAAGACGGTACGGCGACGACACAATGGGCATCCATCTACCCGGTTCCCACCTACCTGGTCGTCATGAACGCCCACGACTTCGATGTTTCACAAGAGACTTATGTCAGTGATAGCGGCGCCACCATGCCGGTGATGCTCTACGCCCTGCCAGAGGTCGCGGAGCAGGCCAAGATCGACCTCGCGTTCACCCCCGAAGCCATCGCAGTATTCGCCGACTCCTACGGCGAGTACCCCTTTATCGAGGAAAAGTACGGCAACTGCACGACCTACTTTGGCGGCGGCATGGAGCACCAGACCTTGACGACGATCTCGGCAGGGGCGGTAGGCGACGCCTGGATGGAGTGGCTCAACGTGCACGAGCTCGCCCACCAGTGGTGGGGCGACTGGGTGACCTGCGCCGACTGGCGGGAACTGTGGCTCAACGAGGGTTTTGCCACCTTCAGCGAGTGGATATGGGCGGAGAGCAAGGGCGATGACGACCTTCAGGACTACCTGTCCGAAACCGACGGCACGGGTCAGTTCTTCGGACCCGTCTACGACAACCCGACGCCGTTCTCCGGTACGGTCTACCGAAAGGGCGCCTGGGTCCTGCGCATGCTCCGCCAGTTCATGGGCGACGATGATTTTTTTGCCGGCGTGCTCAACTATCGTGAGAACTTCGCAGGCGACGCTGCAACCACCGAAGAGCTACGCTCCGTTTTCGAGGAGACGTCCGGTCTCGACCTCGAGTGGTTCTTCGACCAGTGGGTGTATGGCGAGAACCGGCCCAGCCTGCACTACAGCTGGCAAGCGACGGACGGTCCGACCCTGCAGCTGACGATCACTCAGAAACAGACGAATGCAGGGCTCTTCAGGATGCCACTGGATGTCCGGGTCACGACCGCGACGGGCACCGAAGACCACCGTGTCGAAATCCTCGCCGAGGCCGAGCAGGTCATCGACATTCCACTGTCGACACCAGCAACAGCAGTCGAGCTCGACCCCGACAACTGGGCGCTCTTCCAGCTCCACCACGCCGACGACCCGGACATCGATTTTGGTCCGGACTTCCCGACCGGGTTCGACGCCGGCGTTGGCCGCATCGGAGAGAACAAACCGATCACGATCCCGGTCTCCAACCTCGGCGGTGAGCCCCTGGAGATCGCCGAGTGGGGCGCGACCCAAGGTTCGAGCGATTTCTCGATCGTATCACCCGAGAGCTACCCGATCACCATCAACCCCGGCGAGACTGTCAACTTCGAGGTCAACTTCATCGCCAAGGGCCTCGGCCTGCGCTCGAACTGGCTCTGGTTCTACTCCAACGACCCAGAGCGCGAGAACGTCAGCCTGGTCAGCGTGTCCGGGTGGGGCGCCTTCCTCGAAGGGGTTTCCCTGCAGGTTCAGGGCAGCGTCAACGCCGGTTCGGTACCGATTTTCTCCGTCGGCGAGAAGACCTTCGACTTCGCCAACATGGGCAACGAGCCGATGACGGTTACAGCCCACATCGAGGGCGATGCTTTTGCGCTGGGTTCGGTCATTCCCGAAACCGTCACCCCCGGGACCTGGACCCAGGTACGGATCCGCTTCTCCCCTGAAACGGTCGGGGATCACGAAGGAATGCTGACCCTTCGGACCAACGATCCCGCCAGGCCGGTCGCCGAGATCAATCTTCGCGGCGAAGGCCTGTCGGCGCCGCACATCGAAATCGATCCCGGCGCACTGGCCTTCGGCATCGCATCCGCCGGTGACACCGCCTCTCTGCGGCTGAGCAGCACCGGCACCCAGGACCTGGAAATCTACGAGGTCCACGTGCACGGACCGTTCGAGCACGGGGACGGCTGGATGGGCGCTGTTACGGTTCCGCAAGGAACGTCGGTCGAATTTCCGGTCGAACTCGGCAGCGATGCCTCCGGTGCGGCACGCGGCGCCGTGCGCATACTCTCCAATGATCCCGGCCTGCCGTGGGCGACAGCGCCCCTGAGCGCGGTTGCCGATGCGGAAACAGCGGCAAACGTCGCGATTCCGGCTTCCGCCAGCACGGCCGGCCTCGGTGGCGCATGGTGGAGCACCGACGTCATTTTCCTCAACCCCGGTGATTCTGACCTTGCGACCGACCTCTTTTTCCACCCCTCCGGGGTCCGTGGAGAAAACATGGTCGAGCGCACAGTCACCGTACCCGCCAATGCCCAGCGCACGTTGGCCGACACCGTTGCCGAGCTCGGTCACACCGGCGCCGGTGGGCTCACCCTGGCGGCGACTGGTGATCTCGTGGTCACCACAAGAACCGCTGCGACCGACGGAGCGGGCAGCTACGGTCAGACCATCGCCGGTGTGCCGATGACGATGGCCCAACAGGGCGGCGTCAAGTACCTCCTGCCGGGCCTGGCGTCCGGCGGCGGATTCCATACCAACCTCGGCGTGCTCAACCTCGGCGACGAGGCCCTGACCCTCACGTTTTTCATATTCTCCAGCGACGGGACCCCCCTGGGGACCACAACCCTGACCGCTCTTCCGGGCGCGTTCGCTCAGGATGTCGATGCCCTTGCGGACCTTGACGACGGTGACCTGCGCGGCGCGTGGGCAGAGGTCAGCTGCGACAATGCAGACTCCCTGTTCACGACCTACGCATCGGTCGTGGACGACGCCTCCCACGACCCGACCTTCATTCCCCCGACGGCGCTCGACAACGCTTCCGAATTCCTGCTCGTGCCGGTCGCGGCAGCCAACCCCGGCCTCGCCGGAACGCGCTGGGTCACCGAGCTGACCGTCGTCAACCTCGGCGACGAGGCCGCCACGGCCACCGTGCGCTTCTACCCGGCCGACAGCTCGGCGGCATCATCCGCTGAGCGCACAATCGAAGCCGGCAGTTCTTTCTATACCGCTGACGTTATTCGTGACGTCTTCAGCCTCGACAATGTCACCGGGTCGATCACCGTCGAAGCAACGACGCCGGTGCACGCCGGATGCCGGATCTTCAACAACTCCAACGGCGGCACCTACGGCCAACACGTTCCGGTCCTGACCGCCTCCGGCGCCGCCAACCCCGGCACCGACATGACGCTGCCCGGTCTACGATCGCACGGAGGATTCCGCACGAATGTCGGCCTGACCTCATTTGCCGATGTCGATGGTTCGGTCGAGGTCGCTTTCTACGAGGAGGGCGGCGCCCACCTCGGGACCGAGACCGTCAACCTCCCGGCAGGCGCCTTCGTACAGATCGTCGAAGCCCTGCGCACCCTGTTCGACTACGAGGGCGCGGCGTTTGCGACGATCGATACCACCGAAGCGGGGGGACCGGTCGCGGTGCATGCCTCGGTCGTCGACGGCTCAACGGGGGATCCCTCCTACATTGCCGCCGGTGCAACGGTGACCATGGCCCGGTGACCCTTCGCCGGACGAAACCGGACTTCTGTGCGGCCGCCCTGTTCGTCGGGGCGGCCGTTCTTTTTCCGCTCGTTGCCGGTGCGCACAGTGAGCGCCCGGCGCCGGCAGCCGTCTTCTCGACACGAACCGACTTCGAGCTCGACGACTTCGAGCTCGCCGACGTCGTGCATGCCGAGTGGCCCGAGGTCCAGTACGACGCCGGCGCTGCCCGAGCCGCCCGCGACTACGCCGCCAGGTCCCGGTCGTCGATCAGAGGCAATACTCCGCCTGCGGTATGGCGGCGCGAGAAATCGTCGGAGAGGACGGCCGCGCTGCTGTGCTGCTCGTCGTGGTTCTCATCGAGCCGAGGTGATTGTTGAACCCTGCTTTCGGAGAAGGGCCCGGCCCTGCTAAAGTTCCGTCAGCGAAATGGGGGCGCATGGTGAGCACCACACGACCACATCCGAAGGGCTTCAGACGGGCGGGATTTTTCTGGTTCGTCGTGACTCTATTCGTGATCCTGGTTGTCCTACCCTGTTCCCCGATGTCGGCGCAAGCCCTCTGGCCCGCAGACAACGCTCTCGTATCCGTCGATGAGCCGCCCGATCCCCAAACAACCGAAGAACCCGAAACCACACCGACGGCAACCGAAGCGCAAGAAGGCGAATCCACCTCCCCTGAAGGTCCGGAGGCCTCGCCAGCGCCAGAGGAAGACGACGGCGCCCAGGCTTCGGAGCTCCCGGATTACGCCAAGGGGAGCGCGAAAGAGAAGTGGCACCGTTTCGCCGATTCCGTGCGCGGATTGGTGACCTGGGACCTCTTCGACGAGCGGGTGACGGTACGGGCTTATGCGAGAGTCCAGGTCGACGGCACCGTCGCCAACGGCGACGACGCCCTCGAGTCCGTGTTCGGCGAGCTTGGTAACTCGTTCAGCCTGAGGCGGTTCACCCTGTCCGCCGACGGCACCATCGACCACCACCTGCGATACGTTTTCGGCTACGATTTCGGCGAGGACAGATCGCTCTGGAATGCTTACGTCGAAGGCATCGACAGCGGCCTCAGGATTTTCGGCTACAACCTCGGCGACTTCCGGGTCGGTTTCTTCCAGGAACCTTTCAGCCTCGAAAGGGTCACCAGCAGCTACTACGGCGGTTTCCTCGAGCGTTCACTGCCAGTGCAGACCTTCGCTCCAGGCAACAACCTCGGCTACATGGTGCACAACACCGCCCTGAAGGAACGTTTGTCGTGGGCGGCGGGCTTTTTCTCGTTCGGTTCCAATAACGAACAAAACGCCTCCAACTCGAGTTTGTCGGTGACATTTCGCGTGACCGGCCTGCCAATGTGGCGCGACGAGGGCCGGAACTTCATACACGTCGGGATGGCCTTCTCGACCCGTACCCCGCAGAGCAGCTCGACCCAATACCGCTCCCGTCCCGAGGCGCGTTCTATCCCCTACTTCGCCGACACCGGTGATATCGACTCCTCCAACATTCAGCTCTTCGGGCTTGAGGCGGCCATGGTCAAAGGCCCACTGTGGCTGCAAACGGAGCTGATCCGCTCTGCAGTCTCGTCGTCCGAATACGGCAATCTCGCGTTCTGGGGCGCCTACTTCCAGGCCGGGTTCTTCCTGACCGGGGAGGTTCGCCCCTACAATCGGGAAGAAGGACTCTTCGAACGCATAGTCCCGGGTGTCAAGTACCAGGGCGGCGGCCCGCGCCACGAAATCTTCCAGGGCAGCCTGACGTT
>CAZCEX010000016.1:0-19141 GCA_964497785.1 uncultured Thermoanaerobaculia bacterium
TCATGTTGACGGTTTCGGTGGCCCATGGCGAGCCATCAGGGTGGTCTCCCAGGACCACGTCGGGGAAGTTGCGGTTGGGATCGACTCCCGCCCCAGGGATAGAGCGGGTGGCGCCGCTCACCGTGTGGTTGCCGTCGTCGAAGGTCCCGTCGGGGTTGGCGAGGGGATTGACCCACAAAACGGCGCCGTCGACGAGGGCGGTGATGTCGGCATCCGAGCCGTAGTTCTGCAAGATGTAGTCAATGAGATGGAGCGTTGTCGGGTAACAGACCAATTCGTCTCCGTGCATGGTGGCGGTGTAAAAGAGCTCGGGCTCGTCTTCTTCGCCACCCACGTCATCCGGGTTGTCGCTGATCTTCAAGGCCCATTGGTTTCGGCTGCCGCTCGTCGAGGCGCCGATATCGACCTTACGTACGATGTCCGGGTAATTCGCCGCCCAGGTATCGAGCATTTCGAGATACTGGCTGTAGGTCGGATAACACTCCCACGAGCTGAAGGCGCTCGAACACATGGTCAGTGCCCGCTTGTCGACACTCTCGACGACCCGTTCGAAATCAAAACCCAGCTTGCTGAGTTCTTCGAGTTCTTTCTCGGTGGCCCAGCCCCAGAGGTCGAGATTGCGGGTGCGTTCTTCGAGGTCGATGATTGAGCCGACCAGATCCTGCTCGGCCCGGCTTTCGACCTGCAAGCGCACCAGGATTTTGTCCCAGCCGTCGTTTGGTGGCGCCGCCGCGCCCGCCAGACCGACCCCAATCAGAAAAACAACCAGCAAAACGGAACCAGTGCGTCGCTTCGATATCATCGACCGCCCCCATGGGCCCTGGCCTCTCGCTCAAGGCGGGCCATTACGCCGCAGAGTATAACGCCGCTCGACTGCTGCGCGGTGATCGAGGCCACGTATGAACACCAATGAGGTCCTGAGGTGCAGGGGCAGCATCACTATGACGATCCAAGCGCGCCAGAGTAGGATGCTGCCGAGAGGACGATGCTATGGCCGGACATCCACGCAGAAAGACTTTCAGCGGTCCCTTCAGCCTGAAGGGCGACTTTTTAGACCCTTCCTTCGACAAGTGGCGCAGCCTTGCCACGAAGAGCCTCAGGGGGAAGCCGCTCGATCGACTTACGATCAAGATCGACGATGGTGTCGCCGTCCGGCCGCTTTACACCGTGGCAGATGACAGCCCACCACCGGGTTTGCCGGGAAGGGCGCCCTTCACCCGTGGTTCGACGGAACCAGCGCGCCGCCCCTCCGGTTGGCTCAGCTGCCAGCTCTACGACCACCCCGATCTTGCTTGTGTCGCCCAACAGCTGTCCGAGGAGCACGACCCAGGCACGTCGGCAGTCTGGATCAAAATGGCAGGGCCAATCCGGCAAGGCATTGGATCCCACGGAGTCGGTGACGGAAACCTGTGGACCGATGGCGTCTTTGCCTCGACTACAGCACATCTGATGCAGCTGTGCGCCGCGATCGAAACCGAAGCCACAACAATCATCCTCGACGGCGGAGGGGCCGGATTCTCGCAAGCTGCCTTGTTCACGGCCGCCGCTCGGACCTCCGGCGCCGACCTTGGGACAGCTCGGGGTTCGTTTGGGATCGACCCGCTCGCCTCATTGGCGAGCGACGGTGAGCTGGTCCTCGGCGGAGACCGAAGCTTCGCCCTGATGGCGGATCTCGGGGCGTGGTGCCTGCGCGAAGCGCCCGGGATGCGGGCCGCTGCGGTATCGACGATTCCGTATCACATGGCCGGAGCAAGCCCGGTCCAGGAGATGGCCTTCGCTCTCGCCACCGGCGTGCAGTACCTGCGGGCTTTCGACGGCGCCGGAATCGAGCCCAAGCTCGCCTGCCGGCAGATGCTCTTCCGGTTCGCTGTCGGCCGCGACCTCTTTACCGAGGTGGCCCGAATGCGAGCTTTCCGACGCCTTTGGGCAAGGGTTGCCGGGGAGTGTGGGGTCTCTGACGACGCTGCGGCGCCGGTGATCCACGCCGTGACCTCACCACGATCTCTGACCACTCGCGATCCGTGGGTCAACATGCTGCGGGCCACAGTCGGCACATTCGCGGCAGCCATCGGTGGTGCGGATTTCATCACGACCCTGCCATTCGACTCGGCGATCGGGCAACCCGGCGACCTCGGGCGGCGGATGGCGGTCAACAGCCACCGGGTGCTGCGCGAAGAAAGCCATCTCGGCCACGTGCTCGATCCTGCCGGTGGCTCCTGGTACATCGAGAGACTGACCGAAGAGCTGGCAAACGCAGCGTGGCGGTCCTTCCAGGATATCGAACGACACGGCGGCATGCGGCAGTCGCTCGCCGATGGCATGATTGCATCGGCGGTTGACGAAGCCGCCCGAGCAGGCCGTCAAGCGACTGCGACCCGCAAGGCGCCGATCACCGGCATCAGCACCTGGCCGAACCTCGCTGAACAGAAACTGACCCCGCCCGTCGTCAAAATCGAACCCCTTCTCGAGCGGGTCATGAGCCAGGGCGCAGGCTGCCCGGACGAACACCCCGCCTTGGCTACCCTGGCCGGGGTGTCGAGAGCAGCCGAAGGAGGACCCCGTCCCGGTGTTGTCTTCGAGGCCGCCGTCGCGGCGGCTGAGGCCGGCGCCACCCTCCATCAGCTGAATCATAATCTGCGTACCGACAGCAAACCGTCGACCATGACGCCACTGCCCTGTTCCCGCGACGCCGAGCCGTTCGAGGACCTGCGCGACGCCTCCGACTCACGTTTAGCGGCTACGGGTCAGCGACCGCGGGCCTTCCTCGCCAATCTCGGATCGGTCGCCGACTACACGGCTCGCACGACCTTCGCGAAGAACGTGCTCGAGGCGGGAGGCATCGAGACCATCGCGAGCAGCGGTCTCGACTCCGCCGACGCCGCTGTCGCCGCCTTTGTCGGCTCTGGGTGTGCCGCGGTCTGCCTGTGCTCGTCGGACGAGCGCTACGAAGCGCTGGCAGCGGACATCGTGCCTGCCCTGCGAGCGAAAGGGGCAAAGTTGGTGCTCTTGGCGGGAAGACCCGGGCCCGAAGGTGCGGAGGTTGACCACTCAATCTACGCCGGCTGCGACGTAGTGGAGACCCTCGGCGCCGTGCTCTCTACTCTGGAGGCCACGTCATGAGCCGGATCCCCGATTTCTCAACGATCGACCTCACCGACAAACCAACCGGCCGCACGCCGGCAACCGAAAACGAATCACTACCCGAGCAGGAGCCGTGGCCAACGCCGGAGGGCATCGACGTCAAAAGGCTCTATAGCCATGAGGACCTCACCGAGGTCGAGCATCTGAACTCGTTGCCCGGCATCCCGCCATTCGTACGTGGCCCCTACCCCACCATGTACGCGAGCCGCCCGTGGACGATCCGCCAATATGCGGGGTTTTCAACGGCTGAGGACTCCAACGCCTTTTATCGGAGAAACCTCGCCGCAGGTCAGAAAGGCCTGTCGATCGCATTTGATCTGGCAACCCACCGCGGCTATGACTCCGACAGCCCGAGGGTTCGTGGTGACGTCGGCATGGCCGGGGTGGCGATCGACTCCATCCTCGACATGGAGATCCTCTTCGGCGGCATCCCCCTCGACAAGGTCTCGGTGTCGATGACCATGAACGGCGCCGTACTGCCGGTGTTGGCCCTTTACATCGTTGCCGCCGAGGAGCAGGGCGTCGCCCCTGCACGGCTTGCAGGGACCATCCAGAACGACATCCTCAAGGAGTTCATGGTCCGCAATACCTATATCTACCCCCCGGAGCCCTCGATACGGATCGTCGGCGACATTTTCCGCTACACCGCGGAACACATGCCGCGTTTCAACTCGATCTCGATCTCCGGCTATCACATGCAAGAGGCCGGTGCGACGCTCGACCTGGAGCTCGGATACACCCTCGCGGACGGCATCGAGTACCTGAGAACCGGCGTCGAGGCAGGTCTCGCCGTCGACGACTTCGCACCGCGCATCTCCTTCTTCTGGGCGATCGGCATGAATACCTTCATGGAGATCGCCAAGATGCGCGCCGCCCGCCTGCTTTGGGCGAAGATCACAAAGGCCTTCGGCGCCGAAGACCCGAAGTCGATGGCTCTGCGCACCCACTGTCAGACATCCGGGTGGTCCTTGACTGCCCAGGACCCCTACAACAACGTCGTCCGCACCTGCGTCGAGGCCATGGCAGCGGCCATGGGTCATACGCAGAGTCTGCATACGAACTCGCTCGACGAGGCGCTGGCCCTGCCGACCGATTTTTCAGCCCGCATCGCCCGCAATACCCAGATCCAACTCCAGGAGGAGTCCGGCATCTGCCGCGTTGCAGATCCCTGGGGCGGTTCCTACTATGTCGAGAGGCTCACTCACGACATTGCTGAAAGGGCGTGGCGCCACATCCTCGAGATCGAGGAGCTCGGCGGCATGGCGAAGGCCCTCGAAACCGGCCTGCCCAAGATGCGTATCGAAGAGGCGGCGGCGCGGACCCAGGCGCGCATCGACTCGGGCCGGCAGACCATCGTCGGGCTCAACAAGTACCAGCGCGAGCACGAAGATCCCATCGAAGTACTCAAGGTCGACAACTCAGCGGTCTTCGAAGCCCAGATCACCCGCCTTCGCAAGATCCGGGAAAACCGTGACGAAGCGACGACAACCCGGGCGCTGCAGGCTCTGACCCGGTGTGCAGAAAGCGGAGAGGGTAATCTATTGGCACTGAGCGTCGATGCAGCTCGTGCACGGGCGACCGTCGGCGAGATGTCCTTTGCTCTCGAGGAGGTCTTCGGACGCCACCGGGCGGTTGTTCACGCCATCACCGGGGTGTATCGGCAGGAGGCAGGTGAGAAGATGGCCAGCATAAGCCAAGCCCAGAGACTCGCGGACGAGGTCGCGGCCCTCGAAGGTCGCCGTCCGAGAATCCTCGTCGCGAAGATGGGTCAAGACGGGCACGATCGCGGCCAGAAGGTGATCGCGACGGCCTTCGCCGACCTCGGCTTCGATGTCGACGTCGGGCCGATGTTCACGACGCCGGAAGAAACCGCACGTCAGGCGGTCGAAAACGACGTGCATATCGTCGGCGTATCTTCGCTCGCTGCCGGCCACCTGACCCTCGTACCGGCGCTCAAGAAGGAGCTCGACGAGCTTGGCCGGAGCGACATCGTCATCGTCGTCGGCGGGGTGGTTCCACCGGACGACTACGAAGCCCTCTATGCTGCGGGCGCCGCCCACATCTTCGGACCGGGAACCGTTATCGCCGAGGCTGCGGTCGCGCTGTTGGAGGAGATGGTGGAGCGGCTGGCGAGTCGGGGGTAGGCGGATGGCGGATGCCGTTTCTCCCCTGCCCCGGCCTTCTGGGATGCCGTAGGACGGCCATCCCAGCGTCGCATGACCAGCGCGGTCGCGCGGAGAAGGTTGCATCGTCTGCGACCACGCTGCTCAAGCGAGCGGCGGCCTACCTCAGAGGCTGAACATCACGGCCGGCGCGAGCTCCCCGGGCGTTGCCAGGCATGCCATTGTGCGTGAGGCGATTGCAAGCCGTCATGTCGTTCAGGCACAATGACATATCTGGCACGCGCCGCTGAACGGGCTTTCTCTGGTTCATTGGTCGGCCACGTTGCCGCTGCGGAGAACGAGGAACCCCGCCCCGGCGGGCGTGCCATTCCCGTCGTTCTTGGCCTGAGCGCCTCACGGTTACGAGGAATCTACAGGCCATGAACGCGCGGGGGTGGCTCCCACGGGGAGCGCGCATGGAGAAGGATCGCGTTGCCTGCTACGAAGCCCCAGCGCCGAGGAGCAAAGCGAAGCGGTGCGACGAGCTGGGCGAAGCCCAGAAGCGGCAGCATAGCCGGCCGTCGCGGGGCGAGGCGGCAGGCGAAGCCTGCTGTGGATCGCTCAGCTGCGAGAAAAACGGAGCACCGCCTCTCAGGTTACGGGGGCCCCCAGCAGCCTCACTGTCGCAAGCGGACTCAGCCGATTCAATCTGCCAAACCGGCGTTCTCCCCTGCCCCGGCCTTCTGGGATGCCGTAGGACGGCCATCCCAGCGTCGCATGAGCAGCGCGGTCGCGCGGAGAAGGTTCGATCGTCTGCGACCACGCTGCTCAAGCGAGCGGCGGCCTACTTCACGGGCTGGGCAGCACGGCCGCAACGCGCTACTCGAGCATTGCCACGTGACGTAATTGTGTGGATGCGCATCGCAGCCGTGAGACCATCAGCACAATTGCGCACATGGCACGTGCCGCCGGAAGCGCTTTCACTGGTTCTCTGATCGCCACCGCCGGCGACTGCCGCTGCCAAACGAAGCCGTCGCTGTGACCATGGGCGCGTCGATTCGCGTGGTACTGTGATGGGGTTATGAGCACGGACATCGAGCGGTACATCGAAGGGATCCATACCCGCGACAGGGCCATCCTGGGCCGTGCGATCACTCTCGTCGAGAGCGACAGACCGGACGATCTTTCGAAGGCACAGGAGCTTCTGCACGCCGTGCTGCCTCGAACTGGAAACGCCCACCGGATCGGCATCTCGGGCGTTCCCGGGGTCGGCAAGAGCACCTTCATCGACCGCTTCGGCTGCCTGCTGGTCGACGACGGCCACCGGGTCGCCGTGCTCGCCGTCGACCCCTCCTCCAGCCGCACCAGGGGCTCGATTCTCGGCGACAAGACGAGGATGGAACTGCTCGGACAATCCGACGATGCCTTCATCAGGCCGTCACCAACCGGTGGCGCCACCGGGGGTGTGGGCCGCAAGACCAGGGAATCCATCCTCGTATGCGAGGCCGCCGGTTACGACGTGATCCTGGTGGAGACCGTCGGCGTCGGACAGTCGGAGACCCTGGTTGCCGACATGGTTGATGTCTTTCTCGTTCTGATGCTATCGGGCGCCGGCGACGAACTCCAGGGCATCAAACGCGGCATTCTCGAGCTTGCCGACATCATCGCCGTCAACAAGGCCGACGGCGCCAATCTCGAAGCCGCTCAGGCGGCTCGGGCCGAACTCGCATCAGCGATCAATCTCTTCAGGCCGCCGGGGCACGAGCCGTGGCACCCGCGAGTCGTCACGTGCTCAGCTGCTCTCGGAACGGGGCTCGAAGAGATCTGGGGGCTCATCGCCGAACACCACCGGGTGCTCCAGCAATCGGGAGAACTCGAGCTAAGACGCAGCCGTCAGCAGCTGCAATGGATGTGGTCGCTGGTCGACGAGGCGATGATGGCGGAGGTGCGCGGCAACCCCGCAGTTGCCAACAACCTCGAGAAGCTCGAAGCCGACGTTCTCGGCGGTCGAACGACGGCCGCGGCAGCCGCCGAAACGATCATCGGGGCGATGAAGCTCGACCGCTGAGATGAAGATCCTCAACGCCGCGCTTTCGATCGTCTTGTGGGCTCTTGGCGTGCTTCACTTCCTACTCGCGGCGCCTATCGTGCTCATGCTCCTCCTGATCCTCCCAGCACGTTTGGTCTTTCCGCTCGCCCAACTCGTCTGTCGCGTGGAGTTGCTCCTCATGGGCTGCAGGCTCGAGGTCGTGCACACAGAGATTCTACGACCCGGGTCGGCGTATCTGTTCCTCGGCAACCACGAGAGCATCTTCGATGTCTTTGCAATCGGCGCCGCACTGCCGAGCTACGCCATCGGGTTGGAAGCGGACAGTCACTTTCGATTCCCGATATGGGGCTGGATCACCCGGGCGTGGGGCAACATACCCATGCCGGAGGGGCGCATCATCAAAGCTCGAAGTGCTCTCTCTCGTGCAGCGGAGGAGCTGCGCAGCGGAACCCACGTTGTCGTGCTCCCGGAGGGCCACCGGACCCGGACCGGGCAGCTCGGACCACTCAAAAAGGGCGCTTTCTACCTGGCACTGGAGACCGAGGCGGACATCTGTCCCTTCGTCCTGCAGGGCCTTTACGAGTTCAAGAACACCCACTCGTGGCGACTGCATCCACGCACCCTGAGAGTGGTCTTCGGGAAGCCGATCCCGTGGCGTTCCTACGCCGAAGATTCTCCCGTCGAGATTCGGGACCGGGTCCGCGAAGCCCTCGAGGAGCTGGATTTGTAGGCAGGTCGAGTCCCAGCCCACCGCCCGGCACCGGTACACTGGCCATGTGACTGACGACGACCCGGAGATCGAGTACCTGCGAGCGGTCGAGGAGCTCTTCACGACCTTGCGAGGTGTGCCTCACATGCTCTCCCCAAAAGACGTGCAGTTGGCTCGCCAATGGTGGAAGGACGACATTCCCCTGGCGGCGGTCGGGGCCGGGGTTGGCGAGGTCCTCGATCGCAAACGCGTCTCGGGCGAGAGGGACCCGGTCGTGAGTCTTTTTTACTGTCGGCACGCCGTTCGTCGTTCAGCACGGCGGCTGGCAGAACGGAGGGTCGGGTTGACCACAAGCCCCCTGGAAGACGGCGACGCCGCGATCGAAAGCTCCGTAGTGAGCCTGGCCGCGGCCCTCACCGAGATCGCCGACCAGTGCCGGCCCGAACAGCCCGGCGCCGCCGAGGTGATCGACACCGTCGCCGGCCAGGTGCGAGCCGCCTCGAATCTTGACGCCGCAGGGCTTGACGAGCACCTCTTCTCACTGGAGGCGGCTTTGCTCGAGGGCTGCAACCGAGCCCTCTCGGAGACTGATCGCACCCATATCGAAAAGCTCGCCGAACAGGCAACCACATCGAGCGGCAAGACGGGCCCGGCCGCAGCTCGAGCCGCGAAGGCCTTTCGCGACCAGGCAGTCCGCCGCCTGCTCAATTTGCCGCGACTCGAGGTCTCATGACACACGGAAAACCCACCGAAATCGAGGCGCTCAAGATGGTCGGCGGCGGGGTGTGTCTGGGCTACGCGGACGGTGCGACATGGATGGTCGCCGGTGCACTGCCGGGAGAACGGGTCCTGGTCGAGGAGGTCCACCGTCGGGCTGGGATCATCGAGGCTCGGACCACTGAGGTGCTCGAAAACCCTCACCATGCCCGTCTCGACTCTCCCTGCCCACACGCCGGTCCATGTGGCGGGTGTGACTGGTCGCACATCGACATCAACCTCGGCGCCCCGCTGAAAGCCGACGTGGCCGCCGAGGCCGCTCGCCAACATCAGCACCTCTCCGAGGCACTTCGCGGCGCCCCGGTGCAGACATCACCCCCCTCCTACAGGCTGCGGGCCCGGCTCCACTGGGATCCGGCCACCTCAAGCCTTGGATTCTTCGGTCGCCAGTCGAGCGCGGTCCACCCACTGTCGGACTGTCGCGTCGTCTCCCCCCGACTGCTCGCGGCGGTTCCTGATATCAGCGAGGCCCTGGCTCGGAGCAGCGCCAGCGCTGGTGATCTCGAGTGGCTCGAGGACCTCGAAGGCAAGCGAGCAATCTGTGCCCTCCGTCCCCCACCTGGCGCCGCGCCTCAGGAAACAGACCACCTCCCGTCACAAGAAGACCTCAAAGATGCGGTCAACGGTTTCCACCTCCTCGATGAGTCCGGCACAGTCATCGAAGGATGGGGACCACACGCGGTTGAGATGACAACGCCGGTTCCTCTGAGCGTTCCGGTGGGGTCGTTTTTTCAGGGCAATCGACATCTCGCATCCTGGCTCTTCCGCAGGGTCGCCGAACTCGCCGGCAACGATTCGGTTCCGACTTGGGATCTCCACGCAGGCATCGGTTTTCTGGCCGCGGCCGCCACATGGGCGGCGCCGCGGGAGTTGGTACTGGTCGAACCGTATGGCCCAAGCGCCAGAGCCGCAGCCGACAACATCGCCGACGCTCAGGTTGCGGTCGGCATTACGGCCGAAAACTACTGCAACCGCCATACGAACCTCCCTCAAAAAGCCCTGGTCATCACCGACCCACCACGGATCGGCATGAGTCGGGGACTGCGACGCCAGCTCTCCAGATGGCTGCCAAACAGGATCCTGATGCTGGCGTGCGACCCTGCCACCTGGACACGGGACACGGCTTACCTTCTCGAGCATGGATATCGACTCACGCACCTTGAGCTCGTCGACCTGTTTCCATCCACGCACCACGTCGAGATCCTCGCCCTTCTGGAACGTCAGTGATCACCAGCGAAGCCATGCGCCGGGCGCTGAACCCCCTGTGGTGGTTTGCCGTCAGCGTGGCAGCATCGATCGCCGTAACGTCGGGCTCCCCGCCTCTTGAGGCGACTGCATTGTCGGCTTCGCTCGCGATCATCGGAATCTGTGCTGTCGCGATGGCCCTGAAGGTCGAAGGCCACCGCCGCATCCTGTTGCTCGTGCTCGCCGGCCTCTCTCTCGGCGGGTTGAGAGGGCTCGACCAGGCCGCCAGCCACCACGAGCGTGAACGCCTGGTTCACGCCGAACCACCGGCGGTTGTTCGTATTCAGGCAACGGCACTCGAGGGTTGGAGCCCAAGCCGGTGGGGCCGCACGACGACGGTTCGAGTCGAAAGCGCACAACGGCACGAGGCGCCTCTCGAGCTTCCGAGACGGTGCCGGCTCGAAGTGCGATCCTCCCCCACTCGAGCACTTCCGATGCCAGGTGAAACGATCCGTGCTCTGGTCTCCGTGCGCGGTGAAGCCGACCACATCCTGTTGGTCGTCGCCTCCGACCGCCTCCTCGAACTTTCGAAACCACCTCACGGCCTGCCATCCTGGCGTGACGCCCTCGCCCGATCACTCTTCGACAGTGCCGGCACCGATGCTACCCGCATCCGCGCTGCGGAGCTCGCCGGTGCGCTTGCCCTCGGCCGTAAGGACTTGCTTCCACGTCATCGCAGGGAAGGGTGGCGTCGTTCGGGTCTCGGTCACGCATTGGCCGTGAGCGGATTGCACGTCGGTGTCATTTCCGGTGTGGCCTGGCTGGCGGCGACCGCCTGCGGCTTGAGCCCGCTCGTCAGCCGGCTGTTTCTGCTGGGTGCGATTCCCACCTACGTGCTCCTTGCAGGAGCCTCCCCCTCGGCCACTCGCGCCGGCATCATGATCTCGGTCTTCCTCGCGGCCAGACTCATCGGGCGTTCGGTACTAGCCCTCGGTGCGGTATTGCTGACAGCAACCCTCATGATTCTGGTCAGCCCGGCCCTCGTATTCCAGCCCGGCTTCCAGCTCACGGTCCTCGTAACGGCAGCCCTCATTCGCTGGAGCCCTCAGATCTCACAAGCGCTGCGCGGTCCCGGGTGGCTGACGGCCGCCATCGCAATCCCGGTCGTCGCTCAGATCGCGGCCGCCCCCATCGTCGGAATGCACTTCCGAACCATCACACCCCTCGCCGCCGTCGTGAACCTCGCCGTGCCCCTTCTGCTCACTCCGTCGATCCCGTGCGCCGTTGCGGCTGTCGTCTTGTCGAGCCTGTGGGCGCCCGCGGCCGCACCGGTGCTCGACCTCCTCGCCGCGGTATCCGACATACTGTGGCGCATCGGCGCCCTCGGGAGGTCCTGGACCGTGCTCGCCCCGGCCGTGCCATCCGGCGTTGCGATTCTCTTCGGGGTCTTCGGCGCGTTCGCTCTGCGTCTCGACCGACTCGGCAAGGTCGGGGCAGGACTCTGGATCGCGCTCACGGCACTCCTGCCAGTCGCGGCACTGGCGCAACGCCCTCAGCCGAATGCCGTCGAACTGCTGGCTGTCGGGGACGGCCTGGCCGCGGTCGTCTCAACAGAAACAACGACCCACCTTTTCGACGGCGGCAGGTATCGATCCGAAGCCGCCGAGCTGCTGACGGACGCAGGCGTTCGGTCGATCGACATCGTATTCGCCTCGCACGGTGATACCGACCACATCGGCGGCCTCACACAGGTCATGCAATCGACCCGAGTCTCAACGCTGGCCCTGCCTTCGTGGCTGCTCCAAGAAGAGGGCATCGTGCCCCTGTTGAGGGCAGCGCGGCGGCACGGCACGTCGATTTCGCCAGTCGTCGCCGGGTCTCGGCTTCATATCCGAGAAACCTTTCTCGACGTACTGTGGCCGCCGTACGGCGCCGACCCGAGCTGGCGTCACAATGACCGGTCACTGGTCGTTCGGGTCGCGTGGCCGGCAGGCAGGGTCCTGCTCACGGGGGACATAGGCGGCGCTGTCGAGGCCAGGATGGCGGCAGGGACCCACCTTGCTTGTGACGTGCTCGTCATTCCCCACCACGGCAGCCGCACCTCGAGCACGCCCGCCTTTCTGAGTGCAGCCCACCCCACTGTCGCGTTGATTCCAGCCGGCCCGAGGAATCGCCACAACCACCCACACCCCGATGTGGTGAGACGATTGACCAGGCGCCGCATCACCATCCGCACACCGATCATCGACGGCGAGGCGGGGGCTCACCTCGAGCCGTGCGGTTGGACTCCATGGCCATGAAGAACACGTCTCACATGAGTCGCGCCCCGAACGGCACCGGCCTCCCACTGCTCGTCATCACGGGTCCGACTGCCTCGGGCAAGAGTAGCCTCGGTCTGGCGGTCGCCGAGATGGTAGGCGGTGAAATCGTCTCTGCGGACGCCTTCGCGGTGTATCGCGGCATGGACATCGGCACCGACAAGCCCGATCGCGAGGCTCGAGCAAGAGTCCCGCACCATCTGATCGACATACTCGACCCCGCGGAATCTTTTTCCGCCGGCGCGTTCGCCGCCATCGCCGACGCAGCGATTGCCGGCATAGCAGCACGCGGTCGTCCCCCGTTGATTGTCGGTGGGTCCCTGTTCTACATCGATGCGTTGCTCTTCAGTCTTTTTCCCTCACCACCGCCGGACCCGGAGGTGAGGGCCGGTCTGAGGGACGCGTGGGACCGCGACCCGGACGGGCTCTTCTCTCGTCTGGAAAAAGTCGATCCGTTGGCTGCAGACCGGATTGACCGGGCAGATCGGCAACGGATTGTACGCGCCCTGGAGGTCTACGAAACTACACACGAACCGATTTCGGCACACTGGAAAAGACATGAGAGACGAACCCGATACAACGCTTTGCTCGTCGCACCGGAACGCGGGCGAGATGACCTCTATGCTAGAATCAACTCGCGTGTTGAGAGGATGTTCTCGGCTGGTTTGATCGACGAGGTGGCGCGCATTCTATCCTCTGGAACCCCCAACGAGGCCCACGCCTTGAAGGCAATTGGGTATCGGGAGGTCGTTCAGTTTTTGAGCGGGTTTGCGGATCTCGAAACGACCATCGAAAACACCAAATCGGCGACAAGGAGGTTTGCCAAGCGGCAGCTCAGTTGGCTTCGGAACCAGCGTGAGGGGCATCTTGAATGGGTCGCTCCGACCGAAGAGGGGGGCGCTGCTCGGGTTGAAACCCTGTTGTCAGATCACCTTGCCGCGGCGATGAGCGGTGAGACAGTGGACCGGTGAGAGTGGTATGGGGGAAGCATGAACAAGCCTTCAGGCAGTACCATCAACATTCAGGACCCGTTTTTCTACCAGCTCCGCAAAGAAAGCCAGATGATTCACGTCTATTTGATCAGCGGTAAGAGGCTTACAGGAATCCTACGGCGATTCGACCGATTCGCAATTGTCATCGAGAACCAGAGCCAGGAGCAATTGATCTTCAAGCACGCGATCGCCAGCATTTCGCCCATCACACCGGGCGAGGAGAGACGCCCTTGAGGACAGACGTTATTGCCGAATCGAATGTGAACGGCAGGATCAGACGATCGATGTCAATCGCCACCGCGATTGTCAAGGTTGTTCCGGCATCGGCCCGCGATGGCGTTGCTTTCGCCTGCCAGCTCTGCTGCGCGGCCATGATCGTTGTGGCAGCCGCCTGTGCGACGACCGCCCCACCACCCACAACCCGGGTCTTGGACTTCCCTTCGCCTCTCGAAGGACCCGGGCAAAGCCAGCTCAGCCGCAGCGAAAACGACCGCATCGAAAGAGGCTGGCGAGCTCTGACGAGCGGTGACCCCAGCACAGCCCGGAACGAAGCGATGCTCGCCGGTTCAGCTCCCGAAGCAACACTGCTCGGGCTGCAGGCACAGGTGGTTCTCGAGGTCACCCCAGCAGTGGTCGAGGACCTCTCCAACCTCACCGAAAGGTGGAGTGGGTCTGCATCGGCATGGATCACCCTTTCGGTAGCGGCGGAACGGGTCGGGAACGAGCTCACCGCGCTCACCGCCGCGCGACGCGGCGCCGACCTCTGGCCAGCGGGTCCTTTTTCGGGCCGTGCCGACATCCTCGAGGCCCGGTGGATCGACGACAGACTCGAGAACGCGCAGGAGGACATCGATCAGGGCGACCTTGAAACTGCGCTCGACAGTCTGAACAAGGTCCTGGTGCTCGAGCCCGAATCGGACACGGCGTTACTCTTGCAGGCCCGCACCCTGATCGACCTCGGCGAAGGGGAACGGGCCGAAGCATCCCTGGCGGAGATGGGTGACCGGCCCGAGGCGCTCCTGATGCGAGCTCAGATCGCATACGACGACCAACAATGGCAACGGTCGATGGACCTGCTGTCGCGGCTACCCGAAGGGCACACCGGGCGTCAGGGCGCGCTCCGTCGCGCGCGGCTGCAATGGCGCCTGTCGATCCTTCCCCCCTACGTCCAGGAGGCCGTCGAGTCCCCCGCCCTGACACGGGAGCAGCTCGCCGTGCTACTCGTCGCCACGACGCCGGCCCTCGAAACTCTGTCCGGTGGCCGGACACCCTTGATGCAGGACATTTTGAAGCTGCCTTCTCAGCGTTCGATCCTCACCGTCACCCGCCTGGGGATTATGTCTCCTGACCCGGTTGACAATCGCTTCCACCCCGACCGGCTCGTGACGTCAGAAAACGTGCGTGACGCGATTGAAGCCGTGTCGCATCTCGTAGGATTCCGCATGCCGGTCTGGTGCGAACCAGGTTACAGTGAGCAGGCCGGTTGCACCTTGCTGCAAGAACCGATGACTGGACGGCACGTCACCGAGGCCCTGTTGACGACCGTCGTGGAGGAACAAGAGGCATGAATCCCAGGCTCGCGGATCTTCTTTCGAAAGTCGAGCTCTTCTCGGAACTCGACGAGGATGGACTTCGACGCGTCGCAGACGTGATTCAGGTCCGCTCTCTTCCGCGCGATTCGACGATCTTCCACGCCGGAGACCCCGCCGACGCGTTTTTCATCATCAGTAGCGGGAAGGTCAAGATCACCGTAACCTCGACCGATGGCAAGGATTTCATCCTCACGGTCCTCGGGGCGGGCCAGGTCTTCGGAGAAATGGCTCTTCTCGAGCCGGTGCCCCGTTCGGCCACCGTGATCACCTCGACCCCAGCGGAGATTCTCGTCCTTCTTCGTGATGATTTCCACCGCCTGCTCAACACCACGCCGAGCCTATCTCGGGGCTTGCTGGTCATCCTTTCCCGCCGCCTGAGAAAGGCGAACTCGAAGATGGAGTCCCTGGCATACATGGATGTGGCCGGTCGACTCGCCCGTTACCTGCTCGACCTCGCCGGAGACCACGGTCAGAAGCTCGGCAATGGCTGGGTAGTCGTTCGAAGGCCCACCCACGCCGACATCGCCCACTCGATCGGAACCAGCCGCGAAACCGTTTCCCGGCTCATCAACGAGTTCGAAGAGGGCTTCGGGTTGGTGAACAAGGGGCGGTATACGTACATCCGGGAACATTTGCTTTAGTACCGATCAAATAGTCAGGGGTCAGATTCCGAGGCCTGAAAAGCCTCGGAATCTGACCCCTGACTATTTGAATGATTGAGGTGTCGGACTACATCTGCCGTCCGAGATCCGGCTGAAACGCGTCGCGGACATGCACCACTTTGAAGGGGAAGAGACCTTTTCGCTTTTCGAGCGCGACGACGTCAAACCGACAGGGCTCACTCCACAGAGCGAACCGACCGAGATAGGCCGACGCCGCACGGACCAGGGCCATCTGTTTGTGTCGACCAACCGCCGCGAGGGGACCCCCAAAGGTCGGTCCTTTGCGAGCCTTCACCTCGACGAAGACCACCTCACCACGATAGGCCATGACCAGGTCGAGTTCACCCCCACCCCCGCGCCAGTTCTTGTGGCGAAGCCTGTAACCCCGAACCGTCAACCAGATCAGGGCGACCCACTCGCCCAATCTGCCAGACACCCTCGGGGACATCAGTTCTTGGCGGGTGACTTGATAATAGGGCTGAAACGTTCCCTCACCCCAGCCAAAGAAATGCTCTCGATGTAGTAGTAGTAGTCCACGCCGGGCTCGATCGTCGTGTCATGCCAGACATAAGACTGAGGTTCGTCAACCGTGCCCGCTCCTGCCAGGGGCTCCAACGTCATGCATTCGAAGATTCCATCCTCGGATGTGGACCGAAAAATGTCAAAACCGAAGTTCTCGACCTCACTGGCCGTCGTCCACTTCAGCGTATTCTTCAACTCCTTGGCCTCTGCTTCGCCCGACTCTTCCACCAGTGGCGTCTCCACGGGCTCGACGGCCTCGATCTCTGGATGTCCGGTCGGCACGGTGGACGCACAGGCGCCGGCAATCAAAACGCACCCTACGCAGATCAGAAATTTCAATTGATCCTTCATTGGGCTTCGCCTCCCGTCGCTACTTTTTGGTTCTTTTGTTTACCCGAGTCAACAACGGCCGCGGTCTCCGGAGGCGAAACCTGGGTGGCGTTGGCTGCTGTCTCTTCAGACTCTTTCTCCGGGGGAGGCGTTACACCTTCCGGTACTGCGATTGAAACCGCAGGATCACCGAGGAGATTGTATGTCTCTATCAGGGTTGCCTGCGAAAACTGCCGCTTCGCTCTCATCACGGCCTCGCCGATGGTCGCACCGGGACGCGTCAGTTCGTCAAAAACGATCCGCCCCATGTCCGAAGATGGGCTATTTCGCCACGACGCCGCAAATACCGCAAGCGCTCCCTTGCCGTCGAGACGGAGCAGTTTTTCGCCGATCGAGTCCGCGCTCGGGTGATCGAATGGTGCCGAGTAACACGTCAAGCTGACGACCACTGGCAACCTCTCGGTCGGATTGAGCTGGTCGAGGTGATCGAGCGTGAACAGGTCATGGTTCTTTTTCAGATCAGGTGGGCCCGTCCGCCAGATGTACCGGCCACCGTGTCCCAGAAACTGGACCGTCAGGAGGCCATTATTGAATTCCCCGATAATCTTGGCGGAATGCTGCTCGTTGACGAGCTCGTCCTTCTGGGGGTAGATCTTGAGGGTGTCGTACCCCCGTTCCTCGTAGATCGCGGCAGTTCGGTCGCTCGAACTCTGAAAGCCCTTGCTTTCGTTGGTGATGAACAGCATCCTCCGCTGCCAGTCACCGCGATCGGTTGATCGCACATAACCAATGGTCTTGCGAATCACCGCGGCCATCTCCTCGGGCCGCACGACCGGAATCCTGCCCACAGCAAGGTCCGGGTAGATGTCGTCCCCGGCAACGCAAACGAGTGCGTTGTCACTCGCGGCATGCCCCTGATACGTTCGATAGCTCATCGTCGGAACCAAGTTGCGGTGGTTCAGTTCAGCATCCTCCGCATAGGGGATCATGGCGTTCTTGACGAATCGTTTTCTCTCATTCGGCCGGAAGGACCAGTCGGCGTAGTGCGAGTCGTCGGCAATCGGATTCTTGTAGTCCCAGCTCGCGTCTCCGGCGAGTAGCACGAAACGGGGCGCCGGCGGTTGCCACTCGTGATAGGCCCAGGATATGAAATCCCTGAGGCTTTCGGGGTTCTGTATCCCGTGGTTGAACTCCTCGTAGATATCCTCGACATCAACCTGAACCACCGTGAGGCCGCGCTCACGATGGAAGTCCGCGAGCGGCTTCACGGCTTCCCAGAGGCTGCGATGGGTGATCAGCAGGTAATCCGCTTGCCGGTCAGTTGACCGGAGTTCGGCGCCACCGACCATTTCTAGCCCGTTGACCTCGAGAAATCCGTCACCGATTACAGCGTAAAGCGGCCGCCGACCAGCGACCTCGTCGATCTCCACGATGTTTTTCCCCTGAACGAGTGGAAGTCTTTTGTTCGGAGCAAAAAACAACGACCCTTCCTCCGCCGCGTCGATTTCGATGGTCCGAGGGACCCCACCATTGACCCAGAAACTACTCTGCCCAACCGCGAAGGCGTTTTCTCTCGGATACTCGACTTCGATCCAATTCAGCAAGACCACATCAACAAAGAGGGTTTTGCTTTCGGGTATCCGGCGCTTCGGCACCTTGAGCTCGAGCTTGAGCTCTTCACCCACCACTGATTCCCTGGGAATCACGACCTCATGGACGAAGGCGGCGGTTCCATCCCACTCGGCAGGCGGCAACGCCACACCGTTAGCCGAGATATCGACCACGTGATCGATCAGGTCACCCTTGTGTTGGATTTTCGACCAACCCCTGAAACCGACCCTGAGACGAATAGGTCGACCACCTTCTGCGGGTTCTGTCCCGGACGCAAGCGAGCCCGCAGCCCGATCCGACGCCTCCCCATCCTCGGTTTCGGTCACGCCACCGCTCGGCGAGCCAACGCTGGTCTGCCCCCCTGCCCCTGAATCGAGTCCCGCCAGATTCGAGGTTATCTTGAAAGGCGGCTTGTCGACGATCGAGCGGCGCGCCCAGTACCAACGTTCCTGGGGAGCATTGGCCTGCTCAGGGAAGCGGACCATGACGATGTCCTCTTCGAAATGGTGACGAACGAAGAGTCCCGAATCGTCCCGTCCCGAGTCGATATCTTCCGGCATGGCCTGCGGTACTCCAGGTCCCCCGACCGCGGCGAGGTCGAGGATGTAGCAATTGAAGCGGGAGTACTCATCAAGGTAGGAGTAGGACCCGAGCAGCCGTTCGCCCTCGAAAACGACCCGATCCCCAGGGCCAAACGCCCCGTCCCCCCCGTCGTCGACGCTGAGGGCGGATGGCAGGCCGCGGTTGGTCACACTGATGGAAGAACTTGCAAACGAATCCTGCTCGAGGCCGGCAGAAACCAACTCCTCGTAGGTGACTGCGTAGATCCCTGGCTCCTCCACGAGGAGCTTGAACCGGACGGGGGCGGAGTCAGCATCCTGATTCCGGTCGGCGCCGGTCGTCAACAGTAGTGCGAGCATCGCGACTGCGACTGGTAGCAAAGATCGAGCGGTTCGTGACCGCAAAGGTCGATCGAGATGAACGGGCACACGGATGTCAGATTTCGATTTCAAAGCTGTGAACTCTCCATAATAGGTCGGACCTCACTCACCGCGAGAGTATAGCCTGTTCCCATCCAGAGGCTCTGGATGGGAACTAGGAGGGTGTAGGGCATTGATGGGGGATGGATTTCGGAGGGTCGTTTGAGGTC
>CAZCEX010000017.1:0-19113 GCA_964497785.1 uncultured Thermoanaerobaculia bacterium
GGGGAGCTATTTCGACCCCAACGTGCTGTACGACGAGGCGACCGGTCGCTACATGCTGGCGATCGACTACAGAGATCAGAACACCTCGAGCTCCTTCTACGTCGTCGCCGTCAGCCAGTCCGCTGATGCCGCTGGGTCCTATTGGTTGTACGCCTTCGTCGCCAACGGGTCGAACGGGTCCCAGTGGATGGACTATCCCCACGCCGGCATCGGCAGGGACGCCATCTACATGGGCGGCAACATGTTCACATTCGCCAACGACAGCTTCACCAACGCCCGCATCTGGGCATTCGACAAGGCAGCGATGTACAACGGAGCCGCTGCAGCTTCTGTTGAACGAGGTTTGACGGCGAACGAGTTCACCCCTCAACCGCTCAAGCTTCACAACTGGAACGGATCCTGGCCGACCGGCAATCTGCACTATTTTCTGTCGAAGACCGGCGCCTATGAATCCGACACCTATCGCGTCTGGTCGTGGGATCGTCCGTTCACGACCGATAGCCTGGTCGACCGTGGGTTCTGCAACCTCGCCAACGCCACAGGCGTTTCGGCGGGCATCCCGGTCGATGTGCCGCAGCTCGGCGGCGGCACCATGGCGGGCAACGACAAGAGGCCCCTGGACCTCGAGTGGGGCGCCGGATCTCTGTGGACAGCGCAGACGATCTCGTGCAACCCGGGCTCGGGAACCGTCAACTGCCTGCGCTGGGCCGAAATCAACCCGTCGAATGCGAACGTGCTTCAGGCCGGGGTGTGGGCGGGCAACGGCATCTTTGTCACCTTCCCCGACCTTGCGGTCAACGATGCCGGGGACATGGCGATTGGCTATACCAAGTCAAGTGCAAGCAGTTACCCTGGGGTCTGGGCTGCCAGCCGCTCCTTCAACGACCCGGCGAATACGCTCAGCGGCGAGACCCTTCTCAAGGCAGGCGAGATCAAATACCTCAGCTTTGAACCGAACTCACCGCGTCGCTGGGGTGATTACACCGGTATGACGGTGGACCCAGACGGGGTGCGTTTCTGGTACCTCGGTGAGTACAGCAAAAACACCGGTACGAACCAGGGCAGGTGGGGCAACTGGATTTCCGAGCTCACAGTCGGCAACGGTGACCTGATCTTTTTCGACGGCTTCGAGAGCGGTACGACCGGCGCCTGGGGCTAGGGCCCCCCTTCCGCCCAGGCGCCGGTGTCGCCTGTTTCGAACCCGTCCTGGAATATTTCGTCCGGCAGAACCGGGCCCGAGTCGAAACAGATCTCCAGACTCCAACCGACGATGGTGCCGTCGTCGCCGCCGGCGTTGTCGGTCACGGTGAGCGACCAGGTGCCGGCGGTTTGCAGCGCGTCGAATATGCTCAAGGGCGCCACCGGCAGTGCGTCCCCAACGTACCAGGGGTCGCTGCCCGCGCAGTGGTTCTCGAGATCGACGCCGCTAATACTTTCGTCGTCGAAGAGCACAGACATGTTGTTGTCGCCGCAGCCGTTGCCCGAGGTTGGACTGCCGGGCCGGTCGAGCAGCGTGACCGAAGCCCCGCCGGGCGCGGTGAGTACGATGTCCAGGTCTCCAACATAGGTGTGGTCGATATCGACCTGGGCGTTGACATCGGTGACGGTCAGTTCACCGACGACCAGAGAGGACATAGCTGGTGTGGAATCAGTGATGGTCTGGCCTACGTCGGTCGCGGTAAATGTCTGACAGCTGATCGCGACGGTGGTGAACGAGAAGACAGGCGCCCACGTCCCGGGGCCGCATACGTTGAACGTTCGAACTCGCCAGAAGTACTGGGTATTGGCCGCCAGCATCGTGCCGGTGTAGCTGTCGCCGCTGATGCCGACTGCGGAGTCGACGATGTTGGAGAAGCCGGAATCGGTGGCGACCTCGATCTCGTAGGTGCCGTTACCCGCCACCGGACTCCAGCTATAGGTGGGCGCGGCATCGACGTTGCTCGCGCCGTTGCCCGGTGATGTCAACGAGGGTGCGCCCGGGGTGGCGCCGACCACAGTCAGACTGACGGGGACGGAGTGCTCGGTGGGGCCGGACCCGCCGCTGCCGATCACGTCAAAGGTGTAGCTACCTGCGGTTGCCCCCGTGATGGTCAAGGTGCTGTTGCCAGGAGGCGTCAAGGCGGAGGGCACGAACGAGTCCGAACCGGGCGCTCCGGTTGTGCTCAAAGTGACCTGGTCGCTCCAAACCCCCACGTCGCCCAAGGTGACGTCGTAGGTGGCGAGCGAACCCTGGCAGATTTCCTGGTCAATAGGTAGCACGCCGATCGTGAAATCCCCATCCAGGTAGCATGAGGAATAGGTGAAGGAGTTGATCCAGGTGCCCCAGCGACCACTCGTGTTACCGGTATCTTTGCTGTACTCGCCAAGATACCAGAAGGTCAGGCCGTCGGGGTCGATGGTCATGCCGGTGTAGTCGCCCCAGCGCCGTGGCGGCGAATCGAATGCCGTATAGGTGATCTCTCCGGCCTTGACGAGAGTTTCAGCCTGGAGTGTGCCGACCGGGTCGGTATTGAGGCGGCCCGTTGATGCCACACTCGGCCACGAAGAACTGCTCGAGTGGCTGTAGCCGACCGCCATGTCGTCACAATGGTTGACGGCAAGGTCGGGGAAGAAGCGGTACTCACCGTTGGACCCATAGGTCCCCGAGCCGGCCGGCCCAAGGGTGGCGGTGGTGAGTTCGATCTGGGCCCAACGCACGCAGTTCACGGCCCCGCTGCCGGGATTGCACGAGACGGTCTGGGTCATCCATCCGTAGCCGTTGCGAAACTCGAAGTCCAGCGGTCGGTAGTCATTGCCCGCCAGGTCGCTCCCTCCGCTCTGGGGAACCGAAAGCGGGAAGCCCGCTGAACCCAGGTTTACGGACCCGATGGTTGTGAGGCTGTTGGCGGCGATGTCCCAGCGCAAGACCGAATAGGTCGCTCCGTCAAAGGGGTCGGACAGGATGTAATGGTCGTTTCCGTGTGCGGGCCAGGTGCCGGTGTTGAAGCCGTGAAGGTTGGTGGGTTGAGGCGTGGAGGCGCCTCCCGGAACGGTATTCTGCACGGTAGTCACTGGATTCCCGGCGTAGAGGTCGTTTTTGTTGAATGCCCATACCCGGGAATCGACGAAACTCCCACCCAGGGAGAACATGTTGCCACCGACGACGATGTACTCGTCGCCGACGCCGGCGTGGGGATAGTCCATCCATGCCGAGCTGCTGTTCATCGGGAAGAAGTACTGATCCCACGTTCCTGTCGGGTCAGCTGTGTGCGAGACCAGCATGCAGTAGCCGCCTGTCGTGCTATAGGCACCCTGGTCGAAGGCGAGAACCCAGCGTTCGGCCTCCTCGTCGAAGATGACGTTGGGGTCATACAGACCACTGGTGCAGGGCGAGATGGAAAACAGGCTTCCGGCCGTAGTCGGGCCGAAAACCGAGGTGCCGCTCTTGTCGTAATACTCGACCGCCACGTTGACGGTGGCGATCAGGTGCGTGGTCCCAGCCGCCATCTCAGGGTCTGGTGGTACCGAGCCGCCACCTTCGTTGAAATCGATGCTGGCAAAGCCGACTCCGGGGGTGGGGGCGTCCGGTCCGCCGATGCGGCTCGCGTGCTGCATATCCCTGTCGACAGGTTGGTTCAGGGCCTCCTCACGCAGCTCAGCCATACGCTCTTCACTGATGAGGTGGGCTTCGGAGATGTCCTCACCGCGCAGCCAGCGATTGTAGGTGCTGTCCAGGTCTTCGAGAGTGATGACCACATCGGACATGTGGCGTTCGACCGGGCTGACCGCCGGCAGTGTCGTCGGTGGCGGCGAGGTGTATGGCGAGTCGTCGCCGTTACCCTTGACCGGGCCCCCGCCCGGCGCCATCGAAGGGAGGCCGATCGTGTGCTTTTCGTTGGATCCAGCATTGTTTTCGTTGCCGATTGTCCGCAGTGCCGCGAGGGCGCCGAGTCCGATTAAGAGTCCCAGTATCAAATAAAGCGCTTTCGCATTGACCTTCATGCGAGATCTCCTCTGCTCTGATTTTCATTCACGTTGATCCATTGATGGCGGCGCCGCTACAGGGGTGCTCGCCAATAGTCATACAATAAAGGTTTCTGGGCACTTTGAATAGGTGATTTCGCTCATTGGGGTGGTCTGAACGGGATCTGTACCGGAACAGAGGGAGAGAAGTTGGGAGGGCTTGCGTCGCGGTTGACGCCGGTGTACGCTTTCCTAAATTCGGCGAGCGCTATTCGGTAATGCTTTTTCGTCAATTCGAGCCGAAACGTGAACCTCGTCGACTGGGGATTTGGTGAATTGTGGCGGTGGTGCGGTTGTCTCGCCATGTCGTCATTGGGGTGCTTGGGGATTCAAAAAGGGAGGAAAGACATGAAGAAGGTTGCCTGGGTTGTCGGATTGTTGCTGATTGTCGGGTTATCAATCGGGGCGGCTGACGCCTTTGCCGAACGAACGAAGGGGGCCAAGCCGGCGCCGACCAACTTTGACCGCGGACCGGATGCGGTTGCCGCGGTTCGGGCAGGCACTCCGGTGCGGGCCACATGGGACCTCCAATGGCAGTTCTTTGCCAACGCGGCGGCACAGCCCGGAATCGAGACCGACGGCACTAACATCTACACCGCCACCTGGAACGAAAATATTGCCCCGAATTATTTTTCACGATACCAGATGGATGGCACCTGGGTCGCGGACTTCGCCATTGCAGGTGCTGCGAACATCCGGGACATGGCCTATGACGGGACCTACTTCTACGGCAGTAACGCGACGATGAGCCTGCGCCAGATGGACCTCGCCAACGAGACCCTGATCAGCACCATCACGGCGACCTGCGCAGGCGTCACCGGCATCCGCCACATCGCCTACGACCCGACCCTCGACGGCGGCGCGGGTGGCTTCTGGATCGGCAACTGGGCCGAGCTGGGTGCGATCGCGATGGACGGCTCGCAGATCTACGCCAACTTCGTCGGCGCCGACGGTTGTTACGGCTCTGCCTTTGACCCGTACTCGGATCCCGCCAACCCGCGCCTGTTGCTCTTCCAGCAGCAGGGGTCGATGGTCGAGATCCACGGATTCGACATTAACACCCAGACCTACCAGGGTGTCGTGCACGACGCGGCCGACGTGCCCGGCTTCGATCCCGTTAACGATCTCTCGGGTGGGCTTTGCATTCATGAGGATCTGGGGAGTGGTCTCGCGCTTCTGATCGGCAACATCCAGCATGATACCAACCTGATCTTCGCCTACGAGCTGGCTGTGCTCGCCGACCCGTTGGCTCCTGGCCAGCCGCAGAACCTCGCTGTAGTGCCGGATGCCATGGGGGTGCTGCAGGCCCAGGTGGATTGGGACAACCCGAGCACCGACGTCGCGGGCGATCCGCTGGCGGAGCTGCTGACGGTCGTGCTCGAACTCGACGGCGTTGTGGTCTATACCAATCCGACGCCAACCATCGGTGCCGCCGATAGCCAGCTGGTTCTCGTGGCCGCCCCGGGCTCCTACACCTTCACAGTCAAGGGCACGAACACGGCCGGTGACGGCCTGCCAGCTTCGCAAACGGTGTGGGTCGGTGAAGACGTACCCGCCGCGCCGCAGAATGCGATGGTAACGCTGGTCGACCCGATTGCCAGCGTCACCTGGGACGCGCCGGTCGTCGGTCTCAACGGCGGCTACTTCAGCGGCACCGGGCTCACGTACGACGTGCTGCGCAACGGAACCGTCCTGGTCGCCGATGACATTTCCAGCACCAACTTAAACGATACGCTCGTCGCCCCCGGCAACTACTTCTACACCGTCATCGCGAGCAACGCGAGCGGTGAGGGCGGCAGTGCGACCACCAACGCCGTGACCTACGGTTTCCTCTTCTTCGAGGACTTCGCGGCGGCCGGGTTGCCCGTGGGCTGGGCCCAAGACGGAGCCGGTGGCACGAACTGGTCGGTGGTGACGACGAACATGGCCGGCGGCGCGGCGAACGAACTCCGTTTCTACTGGAGCCCAACCTTCACCGACGTCTCGACGATGCTGACGCCGGCCTTCTCGACCGACGGCATGGCCACCCTGGTTCTGGAGATCAAGCACCTGGTCGACTACTACGCGGCTGGCATCTTCGTCCGGGTGGTCACAACCAGTGACGGCGGGACGACCTACAACGAGGTCTGGTCGGCCAGCCCGACCGCCAACATCGGCCCGGAAACCTTGACCATCCCGATCAACAACGGCGACGTCGGGTCGATGAACTTCCAGGTCGGCTTTGTATTCGACGGCTACAGCCTCAATATCGACTACTGGTACATCGACGACGTTGGCGTCGTTGGCGTGCCTGTGCCGGTGGAGCTCATGAGCCTGTCGGTAGAGTAAGAAATCACGAGGCGCCGGCGTGGGCGGTTGCCCGCGGCTCGTCTCGAAAATACGCCTGAAACGGGCAGCCGTCCGTCACCCTGTGACGGACGGTTTTTTTGTGCAGATTGCAGCCCGCATCAAGCCTGGCCCATAGACTACTGGTTGACCGTGAGTGGAGATCAGAAGGCGATATAGGAGAATTGAAACGCAAAGAACGCAAAGAACGCAAAGTTTCAATCGAAAAGTTGAGAGCTGTTTCTTTCAGCGAGTTCGCGAAGGTAGAAGCGGCGTCCCGCCGCTTTCCAAGACGTTTGAACGCGGCAAGATGCCGCGTCTACTCTCTTGCGTTGCCGCTGGACTCTGCCGCTGCTTGCTGACGCCGCCGCTGCCAACTACACCCTCCTAGCCGTCTCGATTTTGGTTGTAGCTACGCCACCTTCGAGTTTCAGTCGACCTTGCTCAGGCCGAGCTTGGCCCCGTTCACTTTGAAGGTCCCCGAAGCGTGGTGCTTCGTTTCCTCTGAGCTGCACTCGAAGCTGCCCTCAAAGCTCAGTGTCTTGTCACGGATTAACATCTCCTCGACCTTGATTTCGCAGTCCGTGAACTCGATCGAGGTCTTGGACCAGTGGTTCTTCCCACGCAGATGCCAATGCGAGAGCTCCACCTTCAAAGGTCGGGCACGGCCTCGTCGATCGTACACATCGGCGGATCGTTCGGCCTGAAAGCTGAAGGGTACATCCGGTATCGTCGAATTGAAGATTCCTTTTGAACTGTCATAACCGACCGAGAACTCGTCGTGGGACGGGATGAAAAGGCTCATCTCGTCGTAGTTCGCGCTCTGTTGCCGTTTCGTGAAGACCACCCGGATGCCGCTGTATGAACCCTGCGCGACAGTGGCCTCCTCGAATCGCAGGGTGAACGAACCCGGCGCCAGTGCATCTTCTGCACCCGGTGGGGAGCCGCCGCTCAGGACGAGGTGTGCCGTGCCGCCTGCCACGGCGTCAGCTCCCAAACCCAGAAGTAGTGTGATCATCAACCACATGGTCTCTCATTTCTCCATTTCTGACTGCAGTACCGGAACAACCCCGCCGAGTTGCCGTCCATTGGGCACAGCCGGCGATAACGTTCGGCGGCTGGGGGAGGCACCGCGGCGGCGGTCATTTCGTTCTCGTAGAGGGTTGAGAGATCGGCAGCCAGGGCTGCTGAGTCGCCGCCTCCGGCGACGATCCGCTCGCCGATCTCGAGCCAGCGCTCGAGACGGTTTTCCAGCTCGTCGAGGTGACGTTCGGCATCGTCGAAGGCGCCGAAATGGGTGAGCAGGAGGCGGCCGGGCCGAAGGACTCGCAGAGTGTCGATGCTCTTCTTCCAGAGATTGATGTTGATGTCCGGCGGTGGCATCGGTGGCATGACGTGGCTGGCGCCGGGGAATCGCACCCCGCCGACGTCTCCGGTGGCGACGGCGTCGCTGACCTGCCAGGCGATGTGGTGCACGGCGTGGCCGGGCGTGAAGTGGGCGACGACCTCGAGGCCGGCTACATCCACGATCTCGCCGTCGCTCACCGATGTGATCAGATCTTTCGGGACTGCTTCGATCGTGCCCCAGAGGGTCTGCATCATGGCGCCGTACAGGCGCTCGGCGCTCGGCAGGAGCTTGCGTCCGGGGTCGGCGAGGTGAGGCGCCCCTTTCGGGTGGGTGAATACCGTGGCGCCGGTGCGAAGGGCGAGCGTTCCGGCAGCGGCGGCGTGGTCGAGGTGCACGTGGGTGACGAAGATCGCTTTCAGGTCCTTGAGGTCGAACCCGGTTTCCTGAATGCCTATCTCGAGGGCAGGGAGGGTGCTTGATGGCCCGGTTTCGAGGAGCACGAAACCACCCTCCGGGCAGGGCGCGAGAAAGGCTGCGATGAGCTCAGAGTAGCCCATGAACCCGAGGTCGATGGTGCGGATGTCGGTCACTCTTTCTCCTTTGGGCGTTCAAGCAGGCCCTGCTCACGCCATTTGACGGCCTCGTCGCGGTCCGAAAAGTGGTGGGTAACGCCGGCAATGATCTGGTAGTCCTCGTGGCCCTTGCCGGCGAGTACGACGACGTCGCCTTTGCGAGCCCGGCGCAGTGTCTCTTCGATGGCGAGCCCGCGGTCGAGTTCGATGATCTCCGGCTGGCATCCGGAGAGCAGGATGTCCTCGATGATGCGTGCCGGATCCTCGTTGCGCGGGTTGTCGGCGGTCAGCACGATCTTGTCGGCCCACTCCATGGCGGCCTCGCCCATGGCCTTGCGTTTGCCGGGGTCCTTGCCGCCGCCGCATCCGAACAGGACCCAGAGGTCGTGCTTGGTGAAGGTCTTCAGAGCCGATAGGAGATTGCGCAGCCCCTCTCCGGTATGCGCGTAGTCGATGAGCACCGTGATGTCTTCGTTGCCGACGGACTCGAGTCGACCGGGAACAGACAGGATGTCCTGGAGCGCTGTCGCAGTCTCCTTCGGCTCGAAGCCGAGGTTGAGCAAACCGGCGAAGGCGGCGGCGATGTTGCTCGCGTTGTAGTCTCCGACGAGCGGTGTTGTGATCGTGAGCTCTTCACCTTCGTGCTCGAGAGTCAGCGTGCCGCGAGGGAAGCCCTGTTCGAATCGGAGGATCCTGACGCTCGCTTCGTCATCCGACCCGAAGGTGATAATCGGCAGCCCGAGCCCTTCGGCGATAACGACCAGACGCTTGCCCCAGGCACAGTCGGTATTGATTGCGGCACCGCCGCCCTTTTCGGTGGCCTTCTTTTTCATCGCTGCGAGCTGCTCGAAGAGCTTGACCTTGGTCTTGAAGTACTGCTCCATGTCGTGGTGGTAGTTGAGGTGGTCTTGACTCAGGTTCGTGAAGATCGCGGCGTCGTAATTGACGTCTGCCACGCGATGCTGGTCGAGGGCGTGCGACGAGGTCTCGAGCACACAGCTCATTAATCCACGATCGAGCGTTTCGCGCAGCGACTGGTGGATCTCCTGCGGGCCCGGGGTTGTCATGAGGATGAGCCCGGAGCTGCCGGTGACCTTGCCCGAGTGCTCGACCAGGCCGTGGGCAGAGATGCCCAGGCTGCCGATGCGGATACCGGGCCAGCCGAGGCGGTCGAGGGCGTGGTAGAGCAGCCAGTGGACTGTGGTCTTGCCGTTGGTGCCGGTGATGCCGATGGTGAGTAGGTCCCTCGAGGGGTCTCCGGCGAAGGCAGCGCAGAGCTGTGACAGGGCGCGCTGGCTGTCCTTGACGAGGATGCCTGCACGGCCTTCGAGCCGATCGGCGTCGGTGACCACGGCGGCGACCGAACCGTTGTCGAAGGCGGCAGGGATGAAGTCGTGACCATCGACCTTGACGCCTTTGTAGGCGACGAAGATGCTGCGTTTGTGGTCGTGACGACTGCTCGAAACAACCCCTTCGATCAGCGTGTCGGGATCGGCGCCTGGAAGCAGCTGACCGCCGAGAAGATCACATACGCGACCGATGGTGAAAGGCGCGTTCATCTCCCTACCCACGTTCTTTGACCCGCACACCGTCGGCGATCGCATCAGGGGGATGCGCGATGACGATCTCGCCCTCGGCGAGGCCGCCGATGACCTCGGTGAGCAGGCCCGTGCGGTGACCGATATCGACGGCCTGCAGGCGGGCGCGACCGCCGCTCACGGCAAAGACGTGCCATCTGCCTTCGACCCGGAAGAGGGCGGCGGTGGGCACGCGAAGTACGGAGTCATTGCTCCACACGACGACCCGCGCCTCGACCCGGTAGCCGTGTCCGAGGGCCGGCCAGGCATCGCTTGGTTCATCAATGTCGATAACCACCCACACCCGCTGCTCTTCGACGCCAAGGGCCGAGATTTTGGTGAATGCGGAGGGTTCGACGAGGCGTACGCGACCGCGCAATTCTTGATCGCCGCCCCATTGCTCGAGTTGCACCGCCATGCCCGGTTCCATTCGGACCGCGTCCTTGGAGAGGAAATCGGCGATCACCTCGAGGCGTGCCGAGTCCGCGACCTCGAGAAGTGGCTCACCCTGGAGAACGACGGATTCGCTCTCGCGCAGCCGGCGCAGAACGACGCCGTCGACGGGTGAGCGCAGCTCGAGCATCGTCGTTGGGGGGCCGCTGCGGGATGTGTCCACCGGGTCGATCAGCAACGTATTCGCCGCTTCGAGCTCGTGCAGAGCGGCTTCGACCATGGATTCTGCAGCCACCTGCTCCTGGGTGGTGGCTCTGGCGGTGGCCTCGGCCTCGTCGAGAGCGCTTGCCGAAGCAACGCCCTTTTCGGCGAGGGAACGAAGGCGTTCGAGCTCGGTCGTCGCCAGCTCCGCCTGACTCGAGGCGCGCTCGCGCTCGGCGCGAGAGCGGGCGAGCTGGGCCTTCGCGGCCTGGATGCGGGCGACGGCCTCGGCGCGGCTGCGCGGGTCGAGAATGACCGGCTCGGAGGGCACGAAAGTGGCCAGCACCGTATCGCCGGCAGCGACCGGGTCTCCGGGCTCGAGGTCGATGCGCAGCACCCTGCCGGCCACCGGCGCGGAAATGACGAAGAGGTCGTGAACGCGGGTCATTCCTTCGTGGTCCAGCGTCACCTCGAGCGCACCGGTCGTGACCTCGCCGAGATCCACGGGTAGGGCCCGAGGCATGACTGCGACGGCGAGCAGGGCGGCGCCGATCACGGCCAAGGCACCCCAGACGATCCATCGCTTTCTGGTAGTTGCTGTTGTCATCTGTTACTCCCGGGTCTTGAGCGCCTCGACGAGGTCGAGTCGATCGAGTTTTCTTCGTACGATCAGGGCCGATATGGCGGTGGCGATGACGATCACGACCGCCGCAAAGGCATAGGTTCTCGGTTCGATGACCAACGGCATGCGCCACAGCTCGGTATCGAAGTCCTCGACCATCCAGGCGGCAATGTTGCGCCCGAGCAGCAGGCTCAGGGGCACGGCCAGGGCCGTGACCACGGCCAGCTCTCCGAGCAGAATGTATGAGATCTCCGCCCGGGTGAAACCGATGATGCGCAGGGTCGCGAGCTCACGGCTGCGTTCGGACAGCGAGATCCGGGCCGCGTTGTAGACGACGCCGAAGGCGATGATGGCGGCGAAGAGCACGGTCACCGAACGGATCATCGCCATCATCTCGGCCAGGGTGTCCTCGAAGCTCTTGACCGCCGCCAACTTGAGCAAGACGCCGGCGACGCGCGGCGTCTCCTTGAGCTGTTGATAAAGCCGATTGGTCGCCGCGTCGTCGACCATCAAGTACGCGCCGGAGACGGTGCGGTCCTCCCGCATCAGACGGTTGAGAGCACCGAGTTCCATGTATGCGTTGGTGCCCATGTACTCGTTGACCAGGGAGATGACTACCGCCTCCCGTACCGGTCGCGCCCCCTCGAGCACCTCGATTCTCACCGTATCGCCGGGTTCGACGGCGAGGATCTCGGCGAGCTTTGCCGACAGGATAAGGCCGCCGGGAACAATGTCGACCGGTTGATGCGAGGTGTCGACCACGCGGTTGAGCCGTGCGTTCTCGGGCACGCCGGTGATAGCCGTCTGGCGGGAGATGTGGCCGTGCCGCAGGCGCACCGGCACCGAACGAAAGGTCTCGCTGCCCATCACCCCGGGCAGGTGATCGATCTCGCTGACGACTCGCGACGAGGTCGGCTCGACGAAGGTCACCATGACGTCCCAGCGTTGGGCGATGTTGTACTGCAGGTCCATCATCTCGTCCATGGCATCGAGGGAGAATGTGCCGAGCACGAGCAGTGCGCCGCCGAAAGCGATGCCGATGACCGACAGCGCCGCTCGGCCCGGGTGGCGCTGCAGGGTGCGCAGAATGATGCGGGTCGGCTGCGACAGCCAGCGCCGCAGTCCGGTTCTTTCGAGCACGCTGACACCGTACTTCGCCGGCGGCTCTGGGCGCATGGCCTCGGCGGGGGGAAGAGTGACAGCCTGCCGCACCGTCGACAGGGCGCCGATAAGGGCGGCGGCGAGGCTGATGCCGATCGCCTTGAGGATCAGCAGAGGCTCGAGGTGGTAGAGCAGGATCGGAAAATGGAAGAACATCGTATACATCTCGGTCATGGCCTTGCCGAACCAGATGCCGAGAGCGAGACCGATCGCGGCCCCGACGACGGCGACGATTGCCGCCCACTTCGCGTAGTGCAGCCCGATCGTGCTGTTGCTATAGCCGAGGGCCTTGATGACCGCGATCTGCTCGCGTTGCACCGAGACGATGCGTGACAAGACGACGTTGAGCAGGAAGGCCGCCACGCCGAGGAAGATCATGGGGATGAAGGCGCCCATGCTCTGTAGCCCCTTGAGCTCGTTCATCAGGTACCAGTGCGACGACTGTAAGGAGCGGGGGATGGCGCCGAAGCCGCCGTAGGGCTCGATGAGCTCGTCGAGGCGGGCGATGACCTCCTGCTCCGAAGCGCCGTGCATGAGGCTCAGCACGACGTCGTTGAAGCCGCCCTCCATGTCGAAGGCGGTGGCCAGCGCCCGGCGCTCCATCCAGAAGACGCCGAAGCGGGCTTCGTCGGGCAGGAGCTCGCCGGGGCGGATCTGGTAGATGTACTCTGGCGACAGGGCGAGGCCGACGATCTCGAGCTCACGCCGCCGGCCGTTGATGATCGCAGCGATCGTATCGCCGGGTCCGAGCCCGTGAGCGGCGGCGAAGGACTCGCTGGCCAGCACCTCGTCGCTGCGGCCCGGCTCGAGCCAGCGCCCCTTGCGCAAGAAGAGGTCGTTGAGCTTCGGCCGCCGGTCGGCGGGCACCGAGATCAGGCGGCCTGAGGCCGGCTCGACCATGTCGGGTACGTCGATCGTGACCTCGACCACGACCCGGGTTTCGGCGTCGGCCACATTCGGGATGGCGGCGATCTCGTCGGCGAGCCACCACGGCGCCCTTTTCAGGGAGGCAAAGACGTCGCCGAAGCGTTGCCGTTCGTAATAGGTGTCGAGGGTCAGCTGCAGCGACTCGAAGGTCGACAGCATGAGCAGGTACATCGCCACCCCGGCGCCGATGACGAGGGCGATGGCCAGGGCCTGGCCGCGCATACGCCACAGGTCGCGCAGAAGCTTGCGGTCGAGGGACGAGATGGCCACGCCGTCAGGACCTCACCACTCGATGTCGCTCGCCGACAGGCGGTTGTCGATGCGACGCTCGGAGGCGATGCGACCGTCCGCCATGTGCACCACCCGGTCGGCGATCTCGGCGATGGCGGCGTTGTGGGTGATGACGGCTACCGTGGCGCCGATCTCCCGGTTGACGCGCTCGAGGGCCTCGAGCACGACGATGCCGGTCGAGATGTCGAGGGCGCCGGTGGGCTCGTCACACAGCAGCACGTCCGGGCGTTTGGCGATGGCGCGGGCGATGGCGATGCGCTGCTGCTCACCGCCCGACATCTGGGAGGGGAAGTGGTCGAGGCGGTGGGAGAGACCAACAAGGTCGAGGGCCTCGGCTGCCGCCATCGGTTTCTCGACGATCTCGGTGACCAGCTCGACGTTCTCGCGCGCCGTCAGGCTCGGCACCAGGTTGTAAAACTGGAAGATGAAGCCGACGCTGTGGCGGCGAAAGCTCGTCAGCTGACTCTCGTTGCACTGCGTCAAATCGCGACCCCGGTAGAGGACCTGGCCGGAGGTCGGTAGGTCGAGGCCACCGAGGATGTTGAGCAAGGTCGACTTTCCGCTGCCCGAATGGCCGAGCAGGACCAGGAACTCACCATCACCGATCGTGAAATCCACACCACGCAGGGCGTGCACCTCGACTTCTCCCATGACGTAGACCTTGGTCAGCTGCCGCGCGTCGAAGACCAGGTTCGAGGCTGGGCCCTCGGAGGGTGTGGATGCGGCGTTCACGGGCGCCGGGTCCGATTCACATGTGTGGCAAGAGGCCGTGTGTGCATGATGCAGGATTGTATCGTGGCCGGGCTTCGATCTCCGCTTTGCTGCGTACTACGCCCTGGCAAGCCGTGACGGTGGACCTCCGTGTCCGAGCCCGTGACGTGATCAGCTGCCAGCACTTTCGCCCACGGAAGACCCTTCATCACAACGGGTCCGGTTGTGGGAGCAGGCGTCCCGCCTGCGGCTCATGGTCACGTTGATGTGAGACATCGGCTCGGCCGGATCAAAACCCACCCCTGCCCCTGCATGTTGACCGCAGCCGCTCGAGGCTGCTACACCTCATCGGTGTCGCGGTGCCTTTCGCCTACCTGATCCAACTGGCCCTCGCCTTCGACTACTACCTGCCGACGGTGATTCCGTCAACGGCGTTGTGGCTCTCGAGGCCCGCCATCGCGCTGCCCTTGATGCAGCTTTACAGTGCCAGTACGGTGGCCTGTTACCTTCTCGCTTTCGTGAGCATGGTGGCGATTCTGCGCAGCGACGGCGAGAGCAGGGTCAAGGCCCAGGCTGGGGTGCTCGCTTCTGGCCTGTTCCTGCTTGCCGCGTTGCAGCTGTTTCTGGTCGACCTGCCTCTGCGACTCAACGGTCGCATGCTTTTGGACGCGCATTCCCTGTGCCTTTTTGACCTCGTTCTGCCTCTCGCCATCGCCTCAGCGATCATTGGATACCGTCTGTTCGGCATCAATGTGCTGATCCGCCACGGCATTGTCTACGGCAGCGCATCTGTAGCCGTGACCGGTGTGTTCGTGCTGGTGATGGTTTCGATCGGCTGGCTCGGCGATCAACTTCTGGGGGGTGCGAGCTGGGTGGCGATGGCGATTGCTGCGGCGGTTGCTGCAATCCTGTTTCACCCCATTCGCCTGCGGGCACAGGACCTGGTTGACCGGGTGCTCTACCGCCGGCGTTACAGCTATCGACAGCTGCTCAGTGAGGCCGGGCCACGTCTGGCGGGAATCGTCGAGCTGCCGGTGGTGATCGAGTACCTCTATACCCTCGTCGAGCAGAGCCTTGGTCCAACGTGGCTCGCGGTTGCTGTGCGCGATTTCGAGGGTGGTGGATATCAGATCCACGATCAGTTCGGTCGCCGTTCAATGAGCCTGAGCAAGGCCGAGGCAACCACGTTGGCAAACGCAGTCGCTGGGAGGAACGGCGCGCTGGAGGGTTCTTCGGGGCATACTTGTGGGGGGAGGCAGCCGGTGCTGATCGTGCCGATCGTACGCGGCGAAGATCACCTGGCTCTGCTGATTCTTGGACCCCGGCCCGATGACATCCCGTACCTCCCCGACGACATCGAGTTTGTCGAGACGGTGGCGAGCATGGCCGGGGCGGTGATCGAATCGGCCCGGCTGATCGAGGATCGATCGACCCGGGAGCGGCTCGCTCTTCTCGGCAGCGCCGCGAGCTCCATCATCCACGAGCTGAAGAATCCGCTCGGCGCCATCCACTCCACCCTGGCCGTGCTGCGCAGGCGATTGGGGGAGGACCCCCAGAGTCAGGAGCTGACGGACATCGTCGACAACGAGGTCGGCCACCTGAAAGACCGGGTGATGAATGTGCTCGCCTTCGTGCGGCCGAGGGTTTCCGACTTCGGCCCGGTCGATCCTGCTGCCGTCCTGCGCGAGCTGTTGCCGGTGGTCGAGGCGGAGTACTCAAGCCTCGGAATCCACGTCGTTGTTGACGACACACGGGCCGTCGAGGTCAACGGCGACCCCGAGCACCTGGACCGTGTACTCGAACCTTTCTTTACGACCAAGACCCTGGGTACCGGCCTCGGTCTCGCCAACGTTAAGCGTATCGTCGAGGCCCACTCTGGGCGGATTGCTGTGCGCAACGGCGATCAGGGAGGCGCGGTGATCAATCTGTGGTTGCCGGCTTGCTGATGCCGTAATCCCGCATTCAGTGAACACGGGGATACGGTCATCCTGCTTGCTGACCGCGGCAAGAACCTCTACCACTGACCCTCACTCGTCAAGGTACACTCGGGGGGATGGCTGGGCGTGAGTTCCTCCGGTGCCGCTGCCGCACAGCAGCGCTGTCGATCGTGGTGATGATCACCGCGGTGGCGGCAACGACGGTCAATCGATCCGCCGCTTGGGAACCTCTCGCCGGAACGCGGATGACCGACGTATCGGTCGAGCTGCGTGGCGGCGACTTCACCGTGATCGTGGCAACCTTCGACGGGCCGATCACCGGCCACCGCTGGTTCCACATGGACGGCGAGGAGCCCCGAGCTCTGGTGCGCATCGGCGGCATCGTCGAGGCCTATCGGCCCTACGAGGTGGCGGTCGAGGACGGGCGGCTGCATCGGGTCCGCATCGGTCACCACCCCGAGTTCGACCCACCCGAGGAACACCTGGTCTTCGACCTGATCGACCCCGGGGTGACCATTGCCCGGGTGGTGGAGGATGATCAGCGGTTGACCATAGTGCTGGAGAGGGTCGCGGCTCCCGGCGCGTCGCGGCCCCCGGCCCCCCGTGGGCCGACGCCGATCCCGAGCCCCGTGCCGGCCACTCCGAACCCGGCGCCGACCGCGACGGTGAGTCCGACGGCAACCGAACCGCCCACCCCTCCCGAGACGCCGATCCCGGCTCCTCCGACCGCCACGCCGACGAGCACGGTCCCTCCGGCGCCCCGCCGTGCGGCCACACCGGCGCCCCCGCCACCCCCGGCGCAGACTGCGCCCGACCCACGCGTCACGGCGGTGCCAAGTCGGCCCCCGGGATTCTTGGGGCCGCGGCTGACCGAACTGGTTGTCTCCCACCGGGAGGACGGCTCAGCCCTGGTACGGATCACCGCCGACAGCTCGATTGAGGGGACCGACGTGCGCTACCTCGGTGCGCGAGGGGTGCCCCCTCGGCATGTCCTGGCGATCACCGGGGTAGGGTTGCCGGGAGATGATGCCCTGCTGCCAGTCCATGACGGACTGCTGTGCGAGATCGAGGTGGTTTCCAGGACGGATGGACCGACGGCCCGCACCGAGCTGATCTTCTTTCTCGCGTCTTCCGAGGTGACGGCCGAGCGGGCGGCGATCAAGGGAGCCCATGCCGTCGTGCTCTTGCTCCCGCCGGCCGACCCAAAGACCCCCCGCGGCTGCGAGGTCGAGACCCCGACGAGAATCAGGAGTTGGCGTTTCACCGCCGCAGGCCTGCCCCAGGAAATGCCCGGCGACCGCCGGTGAAGCAAAGGCAAAGATGCCCGACCCCTACGAAGAGACATCGGGTTCTCAGACCATGGAACGGTGGCGCGGGACGGCCCGAAAGCACGCCGGCCAACCGTCGTAACCACAAAAAGGCGCCGCCCGTTTTCAAGCTGCCGAGACGAGACGATACAGGATTTTCGTAGGGGTGGGGGATTCCGAGACCGTTCACTTTGAGGCTGTCGGCTGCCCATCCGCCACAACAAAGCCAACCTCTTGAACGTAGACCTTGAGTGAGGTATTGCAAGATGCATCGAGCCGGGTTGCTCATTTCTGGTCGTGTGATGATGTGTGCTTTCGTATTGCTGGTGGGAGCGGGGAGTTCGAGGAGTGGGCCCGTTTGCGCTGATTTCAGACATATCAGCCCCGACCCGGTGTCGTACGACCTCAACGGTGTAACAGTGGCTGCGGGCTTTGTGGTAGTGGTTGGTGACCGCGGGACCGTGCTGGTTGCACCGGAGTATCAGTCGGGATTCGAGTGGGCCGTGGTCTCGACACGGACCGAGGCCAATCTCTACGATGTTGCGTACACCGGCGGGTGGTTCGTTGCGGTTGGAGACGCCGGGACGATCCTTCTCAGCGAGTCCGGGACTGCCTGGGAGCCGGTCGTCACACACGCCGAGGTGGCTCTGAACTCAGTGGCCGGCAACGACCAGCTGATTGTTGTGGTTGGTGACGACGGGCTGATCCTCACGTCGTCGGATCGCCGGCAGTGGACCGTGTCTCCCTCTCCCTCATCCTTCGACCTCGAAGCGGTCGCCTGGGACGGCCGGGATTTCATCGTGGTCGGCGAGGCTGGCGCCATTCTGCAAAGTCCGGACGGTGTCAGCTGGACCCGCTACGAAAGTGCTACTGACGGACGTTTCGCCAGTGTGGCCTGCAACGGGCCTCAGTGCGTCGCCATGACCCATGCCACCTACATCCTTTCTCGGGACGACGACGGCGATTGGACCGTGCGTGGAACCGGTTCCTGGCTGGGGAACATTGCGCACGTCGAGTGGTGCGGCGATCGTTTCGTCGCTGTCGGCATCAACGGCGATCAGGGCGCATCTCTCGACGGTGTCGAGTGGTGGCCCACCGGCACCGGGCTGGAGAGCAGCTCGATGAACGATGTCGCGTTGGTGGGCGGGCGGCTGCTGGCCGTTGGCGACGGAGGGCAGATCCGCGGATCGCACGACATGGCCGAGAGCTGGCAGCTCGCCAACGCGGTGGCCGATGTTCCGCTGCGAGGCGCCGCTCACGGCGACGGCGTTTCAGTAGTGGTCGGCGGCAACTTCGCCTGGTTCGGCGCCGGCCACATCCTCTCGAGCGAAAACCGCACGAGCTGGGACCTCCGCTTCTACCACGGGTTGGAATCAGTTTACGACGTTGCCTTCGGCGCCCGCAGGTTTGTCGCGTTGCGGTACGTGCAAGAGCTGGCCGGCGGTTGGGGACTGATGGTGAGCGACGATGGCCGATCGTGGTTCAGCCTGGCCCTGGTAGGGGAAGGACGGGCGCCGAGTTTCGCGTATGACCTCGAGTTCGCCGGCGGACAGTTCTTGCTCGCCGGGTCGAATGCGACCGTCGGTATGAGCCGCGACGGCTCCAGCTGGAGATTCACCTCGATGGAAGACCGTCGATTCGGGGATTTTTCCGGGATCACGTCTAACGGTTCGCTAATTGTCGCGGTCGGGTTGACGACCTACGGCGGGATCCGCGGAGTGATGGCGATCTCGGACGAC
>CAZCEX010000018.1:0-19087 GCA_964497785.1 uncultured Thermoanaerobaculia bacterium
TCTTCTCGCCAAGATGACGCACGGTCTGGCCGACGATCTCGCGTCGACCGTCCTGCTCGCTTCGACGGCGCCCATCCTCGTCGCCCCGGCCATGAATACCAATATGTGGCTGCACCCGGCGACCCAGAAGAACATCAACACCTTGCAGGAACGAGGCGTGCACCAGGTCGGCCCCGGCGAAGGCGAGCTCGCGTGCGGGGACACGGGCCCCGGCCGCATGGCCGAGCCGTGCGAGATCCTGGACGCTATCAAGGGCTTCTTCCGCCGACCCGGCCCACTCGCCGGCCGACGCGCCGTTGTGACCTCCGGTCCCACCCATGAGCCCGTCGATCCGGTGCGCTACCTCGGCAACCGTTCGTCCGGAAAGCAGGGACATGCAATCGCCGCGGCCCTTGCTGCTCTCGGCGCCGATACGACGCTCATCACAGGCCCCACGAGCGAAGACGACCCCGATGATGTGACAGTCCACCACGTACAGACAGCTCGCGAAATGCTCGCAGCGGTAGAAGGCGCCCTACCCGCTGACATAGCCGTATGCGCCGCCGCGGTGGCGGACTGGCGTCCACGTGATGAAGCCACAGAAAAGATCAAGAAGGGCGATGCCGCCCCGCCGACGATCGCTCTCGTCGAGAATCCCGACATTCTCGCTTTGCTGGCGTCGCACGAGCAGCTGCGTCCTTCGTTGGTGGTGGGTTTCGCCGCCGAGACCTCCTCGACCCTCGAGCACGCCACCGCCAAGCGGCAACGAAAAGGCTGCGACTGGATCGTCGCCAACGACGTCTCGGAAGGCAGCGGCGTTTTTGGCGGCGACGACAACACCGTGCATATCGTCACGCGTGACGGCCACGAGAGCTGGCCCCGAATGACCAAGGTTGACGTAGCAACCCGCGTTGCGCAGCGGATCGCAGATCACTTTGCATAAAGTGCCAGCTCTGTCCCCAATACTTTTTTCTCACAGCTTGTATGCCCAAGGCTGGCACGACTCGAGTGCCCGGCCACAAGCTGTGAGAAAAAAGCAATGTAGACGGAACGGCTACTCGTCTTTCTTCCGCCTCTGATTCCCCTTCAGCCCCCGCTTGCGGATGCGGATGACCGACGGAGCGACCTCGACGAGCTCATCGCCGGAGATCCACTCAAGGGCAAGGTCGAGACTCATCCGTCGTGGCGGGGCCAGGCGCAGCGCCTCGTCCGCTCCTGACGACCTCATGTTGGAGAGCTTCTTTTCGCGCGTGACGTTGACGTCGAGATCACCGGAGCGGGTGTTCTCACCAACGATCATGCCCCCGTAGACCTCGGTCCCGGGGGGGAGGAAGAGGGTGCCGCGCGGCTCGAGGTGGAAGAGGGCGTAGGGGGTGGTCCTTCCGGCTCGGTCGGAGACCAGGGCGCCGGTCGGACGACCGCCGATCACCCCCTGCCACGGAGACCAGCCGTCGAAGAGATGGTTGAGGATTCCGGTGCCGCGGGTGTCGGTGAGAAACTCCGAGCGGAAGCCGATGAGCGCCCGCGATGGCACACGAAACTCGACCCGCACCCGACCGTGACCGGGGTTGTGCATCTCGGTCAGAATGCCTTTGCGGCCGCCAAGCTTCTGCGTTACCACCCCCACATACTCGTCTGGGCAGTCGACCTGGACGATTTCCATCGGCTCGTGTCGCGCCCCGTCAATCGTACGCGTCACGACCTCGGGTTTCGAGACCGACAACTCGTAGCCCTCACGACGCATAGTTTCAATGAGGATCGCCAGCTGCAGCTCGCCGCGTCCAAGGACCTTGAAGGCGTCGTTTCCAAGCACTTCGAGTTGGACCGCGACATTGTAGAGGACCTCCTTTTCGAGGCGTACTCGGATCTGCCGCGCGGTGACGTAGGCGCCCTCGCGCCCGCCAAAAGGCGACGTGTTGGCCGAAAAGACCATCGACATAGTCGGTTCGTCGACCGCGATCCTTCGCAAAGGATTGGGGTTTTCCCGGTCGACCAGGGAGTCACCAATCGAGACCTCATCGAGGCCTGAGATGGCGACGATATCGCCGGCGAGAGCCTCGGCCACCTCGACTCGCTTCAGGCCTTCGTGGGAGTAGATGGTTCCAACCTTGACATTGACGACACCCTCCTCACGGGCGAGGCCGACGGAGCTCGCTGCGGCCAACGTGCCATTGACGATACGACCGACGGCCAGACGCCCGAGATAGTCCGACCAGTCGAGATTGGTGATCAACATCTGCAGGCCGGCAGCAGGATCGCCTTCGGGCTCTGGCAGCGCCGTCAGAATTTCGTCGAACAAAGGCTTGAGGTCACCGAGCTCGCCATCAACACCTTTGCAGCAGAGCCCCTTGCGGGCATCGGTGCAGAAGACCGGAAAGTCGAGCTGCTCTTCGGTGGCATCGAGATCGATGAAGAGGTCGTAGACCTCGTCGAGGACCTCTTCGGCACGGGCGTCGTCGCGGTCGATCTTGTTGATGACAAGAATCGGCGGCAGACCGAGCTGGAGCGCCTTGGCAAGTACGAACCGGGTCTGGGGCAGGGGCCCCTCGGCGGCATCAACAAGCAGGAGCACTCCGTCCACCATTTGCAGGGTACGCTCGACCTCGCCGCCGAAGTCAGCGTGCCCCGGCGTATCCACGATGTTGATCTTGACGCCCCCGTAGTGGACCGCGGTGTTCTTCGCCAGGATCGTAATACCGCGCTCGCGCTCGATGTCTCCTGAGTCCATGACGCGCTCGGCGATTCGCTGATTATCGCGAAAAATACCCGACTGCCACAGCATCGCGTCGACCAGAGTCGTCTTGCCGTGGTCGACGTGGGCGATGATGGCGATGTTGCGGAACTTTTGGTCTTTCATGGTGCTCTCCGACCCGGGCCAGCCCGGCCAGCTCACCGGATTCCTACTGCGGGCGCGCTGTTGTAGCACCCGTAGCGGTCAGAGTCAAAAACGGGACTGCCGACGGCGGCAAGAATGAACCGCAAAGACGCAAAGATCGCAAAGAAAAGAGCTTTAAATACTTAACTTTGCGTTCTTCGCGTCTTCGCGGTTCCAAATTCGTCTGTACCCCCCCACCCCTGGAGTCCGTTTCTTGAGCTGCGGGTTTCGCGCTACCTGGGTGTGTCCCGCTTGGGGAATGGTGGATGAACGGGATCCTCGATGGGGTCGGCCTCGATCTTCTCCATCAGGAGCTCGATGGCCTTGACGAGCTGGGCGTCGTAGCCGTGGGCCATCTCGATCGGGTCGAGCTCGACCTCGATGTCCGGCGCAACCCCTTCGTTCTCGACCACCCAATCCCCATCAGGCATATAGATGCGGTAGTCGGGCGCGGTCAATCCCGAGCCATCCATCATCGGCATGAACATCGAAACACCGACGAGACCGCCCCATGTGCGGGTGCCGATCACCGGCCCCATGCCCTTCTGGCGGAACTCGTGCGGCAGCTCGTCGCCGCCGGAGCCCGCCTGACGATTGGTGATGCACACCATGTGGGCCTTACTGACATACCACGGTGTCATCTGGTCGGCGGAGTAACGGCGGGTCCAGTAGGCCAGTGGTTTCTTCGCCAAACGCGCCAGGAAAATGTCCGGGTCGAGACCACCGCCGTTGAATCGTCCATCGACGATGAGCCCCTTCTTCATGACCTGGGAGTAGTATTGGCGCGGAAACTCAGCTGCGGATCCGAGATAGGTGTCGGGAAAATGGAGATAGCCGATGGCGCCCCCGGATGCCTCGTCGGCCACCTGGCGATTGTGCTCCACCCACCACTGGTAGCGCAGCCGGCGCTCGCTGCTCAAGGGCACCACCGTCAGGTCGTGGGCGCCCTCGCGAGTCGGGGTCCGATTGACTGTGAGACGGGTCGGCGAATCAGCGAGGCCCTGGAACGCCGCGTAGGGCTCACGATCGGTTTCCAGCTCGACCCCGTTGACGGCGAGCAGATAGTCACCTTCCTGCACGCGCACGCCGGGCCCGGCGAGCGGTGGTTTGACACCACGGTTCCAGTCGGCGACGTCGTAGATGCGTGAGATCCTCCATCGTCCGTTGTCGGCCTCGAAATCGGCCCCCAGCATGCCGACGCCGACCCGGTCCGGATTTCGGCGCGACTGGCCGGGGCGGATGTAGGTGTGGGAGGTGGCGAGCTCGCCGATGAGCTCACCGATGATGAAGCGCATGTCCTGCGCACAGGTGGCTCGCCCGACAAGCGCCCGATACTTGGCGCCGACGGCCTGCCAGTCGAGGCCGTTCATGCCCGGGTCGTAGTAGAAGTCGCGCTCCATACGCCACGTCTCGTCGTAGACCTGTTGCCACTCGGCTCGAGGGTCGAGGTCGAGCACGAGTCCTCCGAGGTCGAGGTGCTCGTCCTTTGTTTCGCTCTCCTTCGATTTCATGAAAAACATCGGTCCCGAACCACCAACCTTGGTGATCGCCACAATCCCTCCTCGATGCCAGACGAGGTGCTTGCCGTCGGAGGCCAGGTCATAGCCGTTCACTCGTTTCTCGAGCGTCTCTTCCTCTCGGTCCTCGAGGTCGAAGACCATCAGCCGTTGCGGCTCGAGGGCGCGGAACTCGAACGGGTTGTAGTCCCCGTCGTCACCGTTGAGGTAAAGGACCTTTCCTTCTGTCGCGGCCAAAGACCGGTAGTTGCCGGCGGTCACCGGGAGGCTCTCTAGGCGGCCCGCGAGCCCGTCCCAGTCGATGGTCACCACAACATCTTCGTCTGCAGCGTCGGTTGAATCTTCCGGGCCTGAATCTTCTGCCGGGGCGACCTCGTCAGAGAGCAGAGGCAAGAGCGGTTGACCGTCGGCGCGCAGCGTCAGGGCGTAGATGCCGGTCAGGTCCTTGTAGACCATCTCCCATTCGAAGTCACCCAGAGTCGGGTCGAAATGGCGGTTCGAAAGAAAGAGGAGGTGACGGCCATCGCTGGTGAACACCGGCCCAAAGTCGTTGTACCTGCCGTCGGAAACGTCGTGGCTGGCGCCGGTCTCGAGGTCGTGCACCCACACCCGGGACACCATGTCGAGACTGATCTTCGAGTAGGCCAGGTAGCGCGAGTCGGGCGACCAGTCGAAGTCGGCAATCGGCTTGAGCTCGAGACCGACGTCCATCGGTTCGCGTTCGGAGCGGTCGATCTTCCTGACCTCCCCGGTGGCAAGGTCGACCACATTGAATGAGAGGGTCTGGTCGGCGAAGGCGATCATTTTCGAGTCGGGCGACCAGCGCAGTGTATGGCGGTAGCCAGGGCCGAGGTCAGTGAGCTTGCTGGCCAATTCACCTGCAGCCGACCCGGTCAGCCAGATGTCGGACTCGCCGTCGGCGTCCGAGATCCAGGCGATGCTCTCGCCGTCGGGAGACCAGGCGGCATTCTTCTCTCGGGCGCCAGGCGTACGGGAGAGGTTCCGGGTCGCGCCATGCTCCTTCGGCACGCTGAAGACCTCACCACGCGCAGAGATCAGGGCCCTCCCCCCGGACGGGGCGATGGCGACATCGGTGATGTCGGCAGCAACCACACGCCGGTAGGGGCGGGCCCCACGCGGCGGCACGGGAATGGAGATGTCGATGAGCCGGCTCGCCCCTGTCGCAGGGTCGAGCGCCCACAAGTCTCCCCCGAGCTCGAAGACAATCAGCTGGCCATCCGTCGCCGGCCTGCGCACGTCCCATTGCTCGAAGTCGGTCACCCGCTCGATGCGGTCACCGTCCAGGGAGAAGCTGAATAGGTTGAGCGGCCCCTCTCGGTCTGAAGCGAAGTAGATGGTGTCGCCGACCCACATCGGCAGACGGTCAGTCCCGGGATGGGTCGTCAGCCGCCGGTCCTCGCCGGTCTCGAAATCGTAGAGCCACAGGTCCTGAGCCATACCGCCCCGGTACCTCTTCCAGGTTCGGTCTTCTCGCGCGATGCGGTTGTAGACGATGCGCGCGCCGTCAGGCGAAATGGCGCCGCGGCCTGCTTCGTGCAGTGGCAACACCTCGAGCCCTGATCCGTCCGGCTCGATCAGAAAGAGCCGATCGAAACGGCTCCAGCTGAGCCTGTTCGATCGGAAAAGAACCTTGTTCTCGGTCGGGTGCCAGCCCAGGACCTCGTCGTCGCCGGGGTGAAAGGTGAGGCGGAGCGGGTCGGCGCCGTCAGCTCGCATCACCCAGACGTCTGAGTTGCCGCCGGCGCCCGAGGAGTACGCAATCAGCGATCCGTCAGGTGAGAAACGCGGATGGCGTTCTTCACTCTCGTCATCCGTCAACCGTATCGCCGGACCACCGTTGCTGCTCGCGACCCAGATGTCTTCGCCATGCACGAAGGCCACCGAAGCACCGTGAACGTCAGGGAAACGGCACAGGGGCCGCTCGGTGGCCCCGACTGTTGAAACCAACAGTACGATTGCAGACAGTGCGAAGTGCAACAGACAGTGACGAGTGCGCATATTCCCTCCCGCGGCAACTGCCGCCGCCGAGAAGTGTACCGTGAGAAAGGCGTCACGGCGGACTCGCGGAGGAACTCGAAGCAGCGTCTCAGCCGATGGCGAGCAGAACCCCGGCGACGTACATGCCGACAACGGCAGCCATTCCAGCCCAGGCGAAGGCCGATTGCTCAACAAACTGTCTGCGGGCTGCCAGAAAAACCCCCACCAGGACGATGACTGCAGCCACCGCAGCCAGGCCTATCGCCGCCACCTGGGAGACCCACATCAGGTTGAGCCCGGCGCCGGGCAATACCCGCCCCCAAAGAGAGCCGGCAGCAGCGTTGACGGTAAGCTCGCCAAGAGCCTCGATATTGGCGATCTGGTACGCCATGAGAGGCCCCCAGGCGAGCACCAGGAGACCGAAGGCAATACGCACCGCGGCGCCGGCATCGGCGTTCGCCGCTTGACGGCCGTGACCCGCGACCAGGATTCGGGGCAGCCAGCGCCACAGGAGCCCCCCGGCCAGAATCGCCCCCAGGCCGACGATCAACAAAGTCGCCGGCTGATCGAGGGCGGGCGAGCGGCGGGCGACGAGAAAGACCGGGGCCAGGGCGAAGAGCGCGATCGCGAACGGCGCCAGGGCCGAGCTTGCGCCATTCAGGCGCCCGACTCCGGTGAGAGGCAGGCGCAGAAAAAGCCCGGTCGAGCCGTGAGGACAACTCTTCAGACAGTCGAAGCAGAGCTTGCACTGGTGGCTCTCACCAACGTTGAGGGGATGGTGGAACACCGTGCAGCCGGGGATCGGCAGGGCGCCCTTGAAGCAGTTGTGAGTCGAGCACGATGAGGTACAGAGCCCAGGTCTCGCGCCGAGTTCGAGCGGCGCCGCCGGCGCAAGCCCTGATGCGAGGGCGCCCAGGGGACAGATGTAGCGACACCACACCTCGCGGGAGAAGACGGCGCAACAAGCCACCGACGCCACCACGAGGCTCATGAGCAGTACGGCGGACGCGGCCGGCTGGGTGGCCATGTGAAAGACCCGTTCGGTCCAGACTATCACCAGGAAACCAAGCGTCGCGAGCCATACGCCATGCCGTTTGAGCCAACCGGGCGGGGGACGACCGAGGGTCCCCAGACGCTGCGCCCACCGTCCGGCAGTCGACAAAGGACACACCGTGCACCAGAGGCTTCCGGCGAGCAGAAACAAGGCGAAGATCACCGGTTCCCAAACACTCCAGATGAAGGCGTTGGCGGCGCTGCCTACGGCCGCCGACCCGACCCCGAGACATACAACGATCACCGCGGTGAAGCTCAGAAGAACGAGCAGGCGCAGGAGCCCGATTGCCCGGCCCTCGAGTATGTTTCCAACACCAGCGATGCGCGCCAGGTCGATTCCCGGGGGCTTTTCTTCAGCGGGGGCGCCGCCGAAAATGTGTTCGGGCCGTATCTCCGAGCCATCGGCGCACAACGCCGCCACCTCGACAGCCTCACGGAGCTGGGCGCCGTTGCGGCGGCCGAAATCAAGCGACGCGAGTGCCCTTTCGGCGTCCTCGGTGAAGTGAAGCTCACCGGACGGGTCCGCGGCTTTAAGAAAGAGTCTTGCCAGAGGAACGATGTCTCGACGTCGCTCTCCCATCGCAGGCATGATGAGCGTGCTTTCGGTCGTCGCGTCAAGCAGATCGTCGTGAAGATCGCTACCGACAGCTCGCGCCTCGAGACCCTCGGTGGCGATGAGCCTCGTGCGCGACTCTAGGGCGACAGCAACGAGCCGGCCCTGCAGCTCTGCGGTGAGCTCACCGACGTGACGGAGAATCAAGCTTCCACCCCGGGCGAGATGCAGCGCTCCAGGCCCGGTTTCCCGCGAGTCCCCATCGCCGCGGCCAGGCGGCCCAAGCAGGAGCCGCGCGGGATCGGAGGCCACGAGACGACGACAGTCGACGATGATCATGGGGGCATCGGCGGTGTATGCCAGATCGTGAAGTGTGTGAGCGGCAAGAACCTTGCCGGTGCCCGGCTCACCCTGAATCAGGACCGGGCCCTCGGTAGCCGCGAGATCACCCAGATGCTTGACGACGACCCTCATCTTCGGGGACCGAGCTACCAGCGGCTCCGGTGGGCCATCGCTGTCGATCAGCAGCTGCAGGGCATCGGCCTTGAGAAAGAAAGTCCACGCCTCCGACGTCGTTCGTTGCAGATCACCTGCCAGGCGCGCCAGAAGATTGGTACGTAATGGCTCACATTCGGCGAGGGCGATCTTGAACTCTTCTGCCGGACACTGGAGAACGGTCGTCGGGCTCACCGCAACCACATCGGCGGATACGGGCTCGTTCCGCAGGAGGGCCATCTCACCGAAAGTAGCACCCGCTGCGAGGCGCGCAAGCGCCAGAGTGCGACCGCCGGAGCCCTCGAGGTGTATCTCCACCTCGCCGGCGAGCACGACAAAGAAGTTCTGCCCGGGCTCGCCGCGCCGAACGATGGTCTCGCCTTGGGCAAAACTCACCTTCGACCCACGGTCCAGGAGATACTCCATCGCCGCATCGCCGAGTTGGTTGTTCTGCGTCGAGTTGGTCATGTTGGCTTGCCAGTTTCGAGGTTATCACTACTCGATGGGAAAGCAGGCTGATGAACTCATGACATTCCTTTTCTTCGACTTCAATCTCGGCAATCTGAGTTGCCAAAATTGAAGTCGAAGAAAAGGAGAATCAAAACAGGAGCCACCAACCGCACAAAAAGACCGCGACATCGGCTATGGCATGCGCGACCCACGGCGGCCAGATCGACCGATAGTGGCTATACATGACGCTCCACATCAGGCCGCCAGTGAAGATTCCCAGCGAAGCGAGCACCGTGAGGCCGGGATTGAGAAAGGTTGCGATTGCCACCACATGGTGGAAGGTGAAGACCGCGGCCGAGGCAAATGCTGCGACTTTGACCGGCATCAACTGCTCGCACTGATGCTGCACGAACCAGCGGTAGACGTACTCCTCGATCACCGAGTTGACGAAGATCCAGTACGCGGCGCCGAGCAGGTACAACATCGGCGTACCAATACCCATTTCTGCAGCTTCAGTGCGCAGGTGATCGGGATCGATGGTGCCGACTCCGAGAAAAAGGTAGGTCGCAAAAATCACCGCTGCCGTTGCCAGACCCAGGAGAAGGCCCGTGCCCAAACCGCCACGCCGCAGCGGCGACCAGCTCGGTTGGCCCTTTTCAACAAGAACATACCAGGCCGCCGGAAAGGCGAACAGCCACACCTTGGCAACAAAAAAGATGGCTCTCCCGACCGGACCGGGGAAGAAGATCAGGGCCGCCGCAATTCCGATCGTCGGGACTGGCGCCAGAAGAGCGAGGGCGAGCAGGGCACGGCGGCGATCGGTCATGGGCAGCGCTACTCCCCGGCCGCAGGATCAAACGAATCGAAGAGGAAATCGGTCAGACCCGCCCGTATGACGTCGCCGGGAACGAGCCGGCGAACCTCGATCTTCTCCTGGTTGATCATCGTTCCATTGGTCGTGCCGAGATCGACGACGTGGTACGCATCGTCTTTGTAAGCAATCTTGAAGTGCTGGGCGCTGACAGTAACATCTTCGACCTGAACGGTATTGACACCCGGCGCCCGACCAACGGCAAGGATATGGTTCTTGGGCATCGCGAAGGCGCGTTCGGGCTGACCTTCTTCGCGCACGGTGAGCATCGCCAGATCGCCCAGCGCCATTGTTCGGTCTATTCCACCCGGCAGGGTCTCCAATCGCAGCGCCGCCGGATCGAGCTCCGGCATGCGAGTCACGTCAGCGGCTGCGACGGCGCCGTCCCTGGCTGCCTGGCGTACGGCTTCAACCTCACACACCGGGCAACCGCCACCCCCTCCCTCAATAGCGCCACCGCAGATCTCGCACAAGATAGAGGCCGGAAAGGCTCTTCGGAAGAACCACCACCCACCGATCCCCAACACACCGAGGGACAAAAAGAGGAGCACGCTCGCGAACAAAACCCCGTTCGACGCCCCCTCCGCGCTGGTGACGGACATTGCGGTCGGCGCCAAGGTCGGCGCCACAATCGCGACAGCAGGCTCAGGCGTCGCTGGCGGCGACACGGCAGGCCGCGCCACGAGGACCTCCGCCGCTGCCTTCGTGACCTGAGCGGCGAGCTCGGCGGGCATGATGTCGCCAAAGGTCCCCAGATAGGGTCCCCGCGTCAACAGAGCCAACCGGCGCAAGGCCCGGTCATCAATCCTGCGACCAATGCCGGAGGTCACCAGACGAACCCCATTGCGCGAGCACAAACCCTCGACGTCCCTGACCGTCACCGCGGAGTTTTCGTCGCGGCCGTCACTGATCGCCAGAATGACACCGCCTTCATCAAGCTCGCGCGCCGCCAGGAAGAGGGCGTCGTAGAGCACCGTGAACGACCCGGCCGGTTCGACGGCCATCAGCGCAGCAAGGACCTCGGTGCGCGGGGCTCCCGGCGAAGCCAACCACCGCGCCGTGTCGTCGAACACCACCAGACCTATCGGCACATCCGCGGCTATTGCTTCGAACTCGCGAGCGAGCACATCGTGCACCGCCTCGATGTCGGCCTTGCGCAACGACCGGCTGGTATCGACCGCCACAACGAGCGGCACTTCGTCCGCAACCACTACCACCGTTGCCGCGAAAACCAGAAGAACGAACCCGATCCGTTTCAAAAACGTCATCACTGCAACGCTACCACGGGAACCCGCCGTGGGTTGTGGCTCTCGTCCTCCTGTCTCTCGAGGTCCGGCTTCTGCCTTTCACGATCCTACGAGCAGCCGGTCGTACCCCCGCAGGTGTTGCACTTCAGGCAGGTCCCGTTGCGGACCAGGGTGAGCGCACCGCAGTCCGGGCACGGGTCACCCTCAAAGCCCATGACGCGGGCTTGATCGGCGGAGGCAACTGCGCCCACCGCAGCGCGGGTGGCAGCGCTGACGACGAGACCACTCGACCGGCCACCGCCTGCTGCGGCCTGGGCGACCGCAATGGATCGCACATCGGCCTTGGGCTGGGCCTGGGCGACCGGCTGAGCGGACTCGTTCGCCCCCGTTCCGATCGCATCGTGGCGCGTCTCCTCCTGGGAAACCTGAGCGAGATCGTCGCGACCGAGATAGCTGATCGCCAGGTCGCGGAAGACATAATCGATCACCGAGGTCGCCATCTTGATGCGATCGTGACCACCGACCATGCCACTGGGTTCGAACCGGGTGAAAACGAACGCGTCGATGAACTCCTCGAGCGGCACGCCGTACTGCAGGCCGAGCGAAACCGCAATCGCGAAGCAGTTCATCAGGGACCGGAAAGCGGCGCCCTCACGGTGCATATCGAGGAAGATCTCACCAACCGACCCGTTGTCGTAGTCGCCGGTTCGAATATAGACCTTGTGACCCCCAACCGAGGCCTTCTGGGTGTAGCCGTTTCGCCGTTGTGGCAGGCGACGCCGGCGCGCCTGGTAGCGGATGACGACCCGCTCGGCCATCGCCTCGGCGACAGTCGACGGGTCACCTGAGGCTACCGCATCGACGAGCGACTGCTCTTCGTCAGCGCTGAGCGACATCGACAGCGGTTGGCTCAGCTTGGAGCCGTCACGGTAAACCGCAACCGCCTTGATCATCTTCTCCCAGCACAATCGGTACGCGTGCTTGATACTTTCGACGGAGGCTTCGGTGGGCATGTTGATGGTCTTCGAAATGGCGCCGGAGATGAACGGCTGGGCCGCTGCCATCATCAGGATGTGGCCCTCGTAGGAGATGAAGCGGTTGCCCTTGCGACCACAGCGGTTGGCACAGTCGAAGACCGGCAGGTGCTCCGATGCCAACCCCGGCGCACCCTCCACCGTCATCGTGCCGCAGGCCCATGTGTTCGCGCGATCGATCTCCTCCGGGGTGAAGCCGAGCCGGGCGAGCACGTCGAGGTTCCAGTCGGCGAGGTCGGCATCGGTGAATCCGACGGACTTGAGGAAATCCTCACCGATGACGTGCGGCGCGAAAGCCGCTTTGAGCTCGAACGATGTCGGCAGGGCCTCCTCCACACGGGTGATGGCTTCGGCGTCGAACCCACGTTCCGCAAGCGCCTCGAGGCCAATCGTGGGACAGCCCTGCAAGGTGCCGCGACCGACCGTGTAAGCCACGATGGCGCCGATCTGCTTTTCGTCGTAGCCAAGACGGTCGAGCGCCGTGGGAATGGCCTGATTGATGATCTTGAAGTACCCGCCCCCGGCCAACTTCTTGAACTTGACGAGGGCGAAGTCGGGCTCGATCCCGGTGGTGTCGCAATCCATGACAAGCCCGATCGTGCCGGTCGGAGCGAGCACCGTCGTCTGGGCGTTGCGAAAGCCGTGCTTCTCGCCCTCCTTGAGCGCCCGGTCCCAAGCCTCGCGAGCCGCCGTCAGCAGATCGTTCGGCGTGGTCTCCGGGGAAAGCCCGACGGGCCGTATGGTGAGATCCTCGTACATCTCGCCAGGCGCAGCGTAGGCGGCCCGTCGGTGGTTACGAATCACCCGCAGCATCGCCTCACGGTTGTCCTCGAATTCACGGAAGGGGCCGAGCTCAGAGGCCAGCTCCGCCGAGGTGGCGTAGGTCTCGCCGCTGAGAATGGCCGTGAGCGCGCCGCAGATCGAACGACCCTCGTCGGAGTCGTAGGGTATGCCGAGGCGCATGAGCAACGAGCCGATATTGGCATATCCGAGACCGAGGGTTCGGTAGAGAAAGCTGAGCTCGGCAATGCGGCGTGAAGGAAAAGACGCCATGAGGACCGAGATCTCGAGCACCATGGTCCACAGGCGAACGGCGTGCCGGAATCCGGTGATGTCCATCGTCTGATCGGACCGGAGGAACTTGACCAGGTTGAGCGAAGCCAGGTTGCACGCCGTGTCGTCGAGAAACATGTACTCGGAGCACGGGTTGGATGCGTTGATGCGGCCGCCGGCCGGACAGGTGTGCCACTCGTTGATCGTATCGTCGTACTGCAGGCCCGGGTCCGCGCACTCCCAGGCCGAGGTGGCGATGTTGTTCCAGAGCTTCGTCGACGACACCTCACGGGCTGTCTTGCCATCGACCCGGTTCGTCAGGTACCAGGTTCGGTCCGCCTCAAGGGCGGCGAAGAAGGCATTGGGTACACGAACGCTGTTGTTGGAGTTCTGACCGGACACCGTGAAGTAGGCATTCGAGTCCCAGTCGGTGTCGTACACCTCGACGCTGTAATCACGAATACCCTGGCGGGCGAGCTGCAGCACACGCTGGATGGAGCCGTCCGGCACCCCCATGCGACGAGCCGAGGCGAGGCAGACGCGCAGGGGGGTATTGACGTCGGGATCGGTGTCCGACGTCGCGCCCCCGTTGGGAAAGCACGCCTTCATGATCTCTTGCAGCTGGCCCTTGAGAATCCGCGAGCCCGCCACCATGGCGGCGACCTTGCGCTCCTCAACGGCCTTCCAGGAAATGAATTCCTCGATGTCGGGGTGGTCGATGTCGAGGCAGACCATCTTCGCAGCCCGGCGGGTCGTCCCTCCCGATTTGATGGCGCCGGCCGCCCGATCGCCGATCTTGAGGAAGGACATCAGGCCCGAAGATCGACCGCCGCCGGAAAGCGCCTCACCCTCTCCGCGCAGGCGAGAAAAGTTGGATCCGGTGCCGGATCCGTACTTGAAGAGCCGGGCTTCCCGGGTCCACAGGTCCATGATGCCGCCCTCGTTCACGAGGTCGTCGTTGACCGACTGGATGAAGCAGGCGTGAGGTTGTGGGCGCTCGTAGGCCGAAACACACTCCTCGAGCTCGCCGGTGGCGGGGTCGGCGTACCAGTGACCCTGGGAGGGGCCGGAAATGCCGTAGGCCCAGTTGAGGCCGGTATTGAACCACTGCGGCGAGTTCGGCGCCGCCATCTGGTTGGCGAGCATGAAGCAGAGCTCGTCGTTGAAGGCCTCGGCGTCCTCTTCGCCGTCGAAGTAGCCGTGCTCGCGCCCCCAGTGGGTCCAACATCCGGCGAGCCGGTGAAAGACCTGACGGGCGTCCTTCTCGGCGCCCTTCACAGAATTCCCGGCGTCGTCCACCACGGGCTTTCCGTCGTTGTCGACCTGCGGCACCCCCGCCTTGCGGAAGTACTTCTGCACAAGAACGTCCACCGCCACCTGGGACCAGCTCTCGGGAACGTTGACGTCCTCCATCGCAGATACCATGGTGCCGTTCGGGTTGCGGATCTCGGATGTCCGCCGAACGAAGTCCATACCCGCGTAGGGCCCTTCCCCGGCTCGGGTAAATCGACGGGTGACCTTCATCCTTTACGCTCCTCCTCAAATCCAACAGCAGACACAAAACCATCCCTCCTGCAACGATCATCCTCAATACGAGAAGCGAGCGGTTTTGCCTGGCTTAGAGCACTATATCTTGGGGTCTGAAATGCTGTCAACACTCTATCTTGTGGTTTTCCGGATTTCTTTCAAGTACTGAAATTGCCGTGGTTTCCGCACGCTCGAGCCTCTTTATGCTATGAAAACAAACAACATTCTCATGTCGAAATGCCGACAGGAGAACGCCCTGCGCCCAGTAGACGAACCAAAGATTCGGCAGATCTGTGACGCCGCTCACGTTCCTTTCAGCTACAGAAAAATCTTCAAATAAAAACTTTGCGCTCTTTGCGTCTTTGCGTTTCAAATGCCCTATATGGCTTTTTGGCCGTCTTTCATGATCAACCTGACTCAGGTGTATAGCCTTGATGCGGGCTATGCGTAGCGCTCCCGGATCCGGGGAAACAAATACTCGGTGAAGGCTGTGTGGAGATCGTATCGGGGTGCGAACCCCCAGTCGGAACGCGCCGCCGAGTCGTCGACGTCGGCAGGCCAGCTGTCGACGATTGCGAGTCTCTTGCGGTCGGGCTCGAAGGTGATGTCGGCATCGGGAAAACCCTCGAGCACGAGGTCACGAACCTCTGCCGCCGACGGGTTGAAGGCGGTGATGTTGTAAACGGTCTGACTGAGCCGGTCCCGTTCGACCGCAGCCAGACGCAGGGTCGCGTCGACCGCGTCGGGCATCACCATGAAGGGGATGCGCGTATCGGGCTCGACGAAGCACGCGTACGGCTCCCCCTTTGCCGCAGCGTGAATCATCTCCGGCGCGAAGTCGGAGGTGCCTCCGGAGGGCACGGTTGCCGCCGAGATGAGCCCGGGGAACCGGATCGCCCTGAAGTCGACCTTGCCGGCAAGATCCTCAGCGGCTAGCTGCTTGAAGTACTGGGTGAAGTAGCGCCCCAGGTGCTCGCAGTAGAGCTTGTTGCAGCCGTACATCGTCGTCGGCGTGTTCCACTCATACTCTTTGACCGCGCCCACACGCGCCTTGAACTCGGCGTCTTTGAGGCCGTAGGCGGCGATCGACGAGGGATAGATGAAGGTCACCGGCCGAGCGTGTGACTCTCCCTGCGCCTGGGCGAAGTTGAGCAGCTTGAGCGTTCCTTCGACGTTGACCTGGTGCGCGGCATTGGGCGTGAACTCGGACCGCGTCGAGAGCAGGGCTGCGAGGTGGTAGATGGTGTCGACCTCGAACTCGGCCAGGATTCGCTGCAGCAGGTGGTCCTCGAGGATCGAGCCCGTGAACTCGCGGGTGACCAGATCGCATATTCCCGTCTCGAGGGGCTGGAGGTCGATCGTGATGATCGACGCCGAGCCGTCAGCGGCCAGACTCTCGATCAAGCTGTGTCCGATCTCACCGCTCGCCCCCGTAATGAGCACAACCTTTTTTCGCATCATCTCTCCTCCCGCTACCAATATGACGTGGTTACGGCGACCGGCCCGGAAATCCTGGCACAGCACGCCAGCCGTTCCCGGTCGCCGGCCTTCAGGGACCTCAAGACCCCGGCCTCGGCATCCCCCACCGGGCTGAGATTCTCCCAACCCTCGACCACCAGCACTCGACAAAAACCGCACAGGGCGACGCCGTCACACGCCTGGGCGAGTGGCAGCATGACCTGATTGATCGCTTCCATCAGAGTCGCATCCCGGATGACGGTGGCTTCACGCCCGGACGGTTCGCAGCACACCGTGACGACATCGGCTTCGAGGGCGACCCCCCCTGTCCAATAGGCCCCATCCGAGGACGCCGCGCTCACAAGAGTCTCCGCTTCGCGGCCGCTTCCTCGAGCTCCGCCCGGAAATCCGGGTGGGCGATGTTGATGAGCTGGCGGGCCCGGTCGCGCAGGCTGCGACCGAAGAGGTCGGCGATGCCGAACTCGGTGACCACGTAGTGCACGTCGGCGCGGGTCGTCACCACACCGGAACCGGGAAGCAGGGTGTCGACGAGCCGCGACAAGGTTCCGCCTTTGGCGGTCGACGGCAGGGCGATGATGGGCACCCCACCCTTCGATCGGGCCGCGCCGCGGATGAAGTCGACCTGGCCCCCGAACCCGGAGTAGATCGATGTGCCGATCGAGTCCGCACAGACCTGACCCGTCAGGTCGACGGCGAGCGCAGAGTTGATGGCGACCATCAAGTCGTTGCGCGCGATGACGAAAGGATCGTTCACGTACTCGTTGGGGTGAAACTCCATGAAAGGGTTGTTGTCGACGAAGTCGAACGCTTTCTGCGTGCCGATCACGAAGGAGGTCACGATCTTGCCACGGTGGAGCGTTTTCTTCTCGTTCGTCACCACCCCGGCCTCGAAGAGGTCGACGAGACCGTCGGAGAACATCTCGGTGTGCACACCGAGGTGCTTCTTGTCTTCCAGATACAGGAGGACCGCGTCGGGGATTTCGCCGATTCCCATTTGCAGGGTCGCCCCATCGGGAATCAGCGACGCAATGTGCTGCCCGACCTTGCGTGACACCTCGGAGATCTCCGGCGCCATCGGCAGCTCGAGGATCGGTTCGTCGATCTCGACGACATGGGTGAGCTTGGTGGTGTGTACGAAAGAGTCCCCGAGGGTTCTCGGCATGCGCTGGTTGACGAGGGCGATAACAGTCTCGGCGTGCTCGACCGCCGTCTTGGTGGCGTCGACGCCGGCGCCGTACGAGCAGAAGCCGTGCTCGTCCGGAGGCGAGACCTGGATCAGGCACACGTCGACGGGCATTCGGCCCGACAGGATGAGCTCGGCGATCTCGTGCAGGTGGATTGGCACGAAGTCCGCTCGGCCTTCGTTGACAGCGGGACGTACATTGCTGCCCGTGAACAGCGCGGTGTGGCGAAAGCTCTCTTCCATACCCGGATTCACGTACGGCGCCTCCGAGAGCGTCAGAATGTGTACGACCTCGACGCCACGGAGCTCGGGCGCCCTGTCGACCATCGCATCGACGAGCGGTTTCGGCGTGCAGCACCCGGGGTGGATCCACACCCGCTGACCTGAGTTGATCGACTGCACCGCCTCAGCAGCGGTCGTCACCCGGCGGCGGTAGATGTCCATCCAGTTCATCGCGGCACCCTCGCCTCGCCCAAAGGCGTGAAATCGACGCCGAAGCTCTCAGAAAGGCCCCGGCGCGCACACGTCCCGCGGTGTGTATAGGTGCCGCGGGACAGAGCCTGGTTGTCACTGACCGCTTGCTCGAAGCCCTTGTTGGCGATCTCCTCGACGAAAGGAAAAATGGCGTTGGTCAGGGCTCGGGTCGAAGCGCGCGACGCCGTCGACGGCAGATTCGGCACGCAGAAGTGGATGATGTCGTCGACCTCGTAGGTCGGGTTGGAGAAATCCGTCGGCCGCGAGGTCTCGCAGCAGCCGCCCTGATCGATCGACAGGTCCATGATGACCGTGCGCGGCTTCATGAGCTTGAGCATCTCACGCGTCACCAGCACCGGGGTGCGCTCACCGTGCACGGCAACGGCGCACAAGAAGAGATCGGCAAAAGCGAGGGCCTTCTCGATGTTGGAGCGGGTGGCGATCATCGTCGGCACCTCGCCCGCCGTGTGCACCTGCACCTTGCGCAGGGCCTCGATGTCGTTGTCGAGAACGACGACGTGGGCGCCGAGACTACGGCCGAATCGAACGGCCTCGCTGCCGAGCGTCCCGGCCCCCAGGATCACCATCGACGCCGGCGGAATGCCCGGCGCCCCGTTGATCAGCAGCCCTTTTCCGCCGAACTCGTTGAGCAACAAACCGGCGCCGATGATGACCGCCAGGCGCCCGGCAATCTCGGACATCGCCTCGAGCACCGGGGCATAACCCTCGTCCTCCTCGATGATCTCGAAGCCGACGGTGGTGACCCCGTTGTCGAGCAGGGTCAGAAACCCGTCTCTCGGCGCCACCGCGAGGTGCCACGACCCGAGCACGATCTGGCCCGACTGGAACTTGCCGTACTCGGTGGGCGCCGGCGGCGAGATGCGGATCACCATCTGCGACCGCATGAGCACCTCTTCTTCCGACCATACGATCGTGCCACCGGCTGCCCGGTAGACCTCGTTCGAAAAGCCTGCTTCAGAGCCGGCGTCATCCTGAACGAAGACGCGATGACCGGCTTCCGAGAGGGTTCGTACCGCCGCCGGCGTGAGACCGATGCGGTGCTCGAACGGTCTCAGGTCCTTGACCAATCCAATGTCCATGGGTGCTCCTTCCGATGCCGCTGGGACTCCATCCTCGTACCGAGAATGAGCCGTGGCGCACATCGTGAATTCCAACACAATCGAGTGCTCCCGGCAAGCCCAGGAGTTCCCCAACCCCGGTGGGACGTGCCTCTATAAAGAGTTAAGAGGAAATCCGGGTAGTTGATTGAATATTTCCCTCGTCGTCGTCGAGGCTGTG
>CAZCEX010000019.1:0-19030 GCA_964497785.1 uncultured Thermoanaerobaculia bacterium
GACCTCAAACGACCCTCCGAAATCCATCCCCCATCAATGCCCTACACCCTCCTAGCCGATCGACCACACTCTCCGGACCGCAGACCGCGCTGGCCATGCTTTCGAGCCGCAAAACTTTGCCGGCGAGCTCCCGAACCCGAGCGGGCCGAATGGCGGTAAGCTCGGCGAGGACCATATCCAGGTCGAAACGGCGATCGCGTTCCAGGACCTCAGCAACATCGAGCGAGGCACGTCCACCCGCGGACTCCGCCTCCATCTGCAGAGCTCTCGCCATTCCTTGCACCGCAACCTCGACCTCGTCGTCCTCGAGATCCAGGGGAAGGCGTCGAAGCTCTTCCATGACGGTGTTCCAGACGTACTGGGACCGATCCGGCGAACAGGTCCAGCCCACCTCCAGGAGACCGCATACCGAGCGCACGGTCAGGTCGGACCAGATGTCGTAGGTCAGACCTTCCTCCTCTCGCAAGCGCTGGAAAAGGCGACTCGAGTTTCCGCCCCCCAGAACCCGCGCCAAGGTCGAGAAAGCCGCCGCCATCGAGCTCCCCGAACGACAGGCCGGAAAGGCCAGACGCACGTGCACTTGATCGGTCGCCGGTTTGTCGAGCACCACTCGCCCCCCCACCCATCTCGGTATCGCAAGGGCCGGCCGTTGGACCTTGCCGCCGACCGGCAGCTCGGCCAAGCTGCGCTCGAGGTCCGACCGCGCGACATCACCGACAAAAGCGAGCACCATGCCGCCCGGCCGCAAAAGGTTATCGGCGTGATGGCGTCGAAGAATCTCCGGATTCAAACGAGCGAGACTCTCGGGAGTGCCGATTATAGAGCGTGCAAGGGGATGAACGCCCCATGCCGCCTCGAGGATGGCTTCGCTGACCTGCTCGCCCGGGTCGTCATTCAAGAGCTCCAGCTCGGCGAGTGCGACCTGTCGCTCCAACTCAAAATCCTCCACCGCGAAGGTGGGTTCGAGGACAGCATCTCGAATGACCGAGAGCGCATCCGGCAGAGCATCGAGGGTGGTCTGCACCGAGAGCCCCATCGCCTCCGAGGAGGTCCAGGCATCAACCTCGCCACCGAGTTGATCGATCAAACGAGCGAGGTCGCGGCGATCCCGGCCGCCGCACCGCCGCAGAGTCAGGTGTTCGACGAGGTGGGTAAGGCCGGCCCACTGGTCGGGATCGTGGGCAGCGCCATGGGTGCTCCAAACACCCACGGAAACGGATTTCCGTCCCGACCACCGATGAAGGAGAACTGAATCCGCGTCGTGAGCCCACATGGACGCGGAGGGTAACACAGAATCTCAGAACCGCGGATTTGGGGTGCCTGTACTGCGTGGGTTCGGTGTTGCCATCGGTCCTCTGCCGCCACCGCGGCCCCCTCCTCGCCCGGCTCGTCCGCCACGTCCGCCACGTCCCCCACCACCTCGTCCCCCGACCCCTGGCTGCCGGTCCTCGCGGAAAATGAACCGCCACTCGCAGTAGGTCGTCCGCCCCTCAAATATCTTGATGCTGTCGTCGCAAGACGTCGAGTGCACGCCGACAATTGGGCCGACGATCTCACCATTCTCATCCCGCTGGGCTCCAGGGGGCAGACCATCATCACCTTCGCTCCCAGGCTGGCCCCGACCCCGACGCCCCCCTTCTGGGGTGCCGGTCGGTCGCGGGTCGCCCAGGCCGATGTCCCGCTGGCCATCGAAGCGCCCGCCGCCAACCTGCCCCTCTTGTCCCAGGAATACGATCCCCCAACTCTCCGAATCCGTGATCGGATCCTTGAACGGCCTGCGAATGACCTTGGGGTCAGCCTCCCAGATCTCTTTGAGACGCATCGGATAACGACCGTAGCGAGCACGAAAGAGGCGGATCGACTCGACGTACTGCCCGCCCCTGAATATGAGTTCCGCCTCTCGCTCCCGCTGCATCTGGAAAGAAACGGACTGAACAGCGACACCCATCATGATCGACATCACGGCGACGACCATCACGAACATCACCAGGGTGAAGCCCGCTTCGCCAGGTCGTCGCCGGGTATCTCGCATCATTCACCGGGACTCGTCGCGAGGGCGGCGAAGTGCAGTGCGCAGTGGCGTTTTCGACCCGAGGGGCGCGGAGGCGTACTGATTGTCCGTTGAGCGCCCCGAGGCGAGAATACGCCGCTGAGTGCGGCGCATCGCCACCCGCAGCAGAGTGTTGGTGCATGATGCGGGATAGGCTGTTGCATAGCGTCAGAACTCTGAGAACGGTGTTCCGTCGAGGGACGCGCCGGCCGCCCCCGACTTGACATCCATGATACCCAGACCGCCAGAGCCGGAGTCGTCGTCGAACGGCAGGAGATCTTCAACATCATCTGCCTCTGCGGGGACCTCGATCCACGTTTCGGCACTTTTGGTGACCGGGTCCGTCGGCATGAAGCGGAGGTACCCACTATCGACGAGCTCCTGCAACGACGCGGGATACTCACCCTTGTCTCCCAGGTGTTGGTCGATACAGGACCGGATCTGATAGAGGTTCTCCTTGAGCACCGCCTCCCGGGCCCTCTTCGGAGCATTCTGCATGTTGGGCATGGCCACAGCTGCCAGAATCCCGATGATGGCGATCACCACGATGAGCTCGATGAGGGTGAAACCGCAAGATGCCGAGACCGGGATCCTGGGAGCCCGACCGGAATGGGAGGGATGTTGTGTCGTTTGCATCATGACCCCCATCGTCACCAATCCTTGTACTCTGTTCCGTCGATCGCGACGCTTTCGGAGAGGGAATAAACGTCCCATATATTCTCGCCACCCCAGCTGTTGGAGTCGTGCTCGTCCTGATAAGACCGCAGGCCCCACTCCTCCTCCCGGGTCATCGGGTCCATGGGAATCTTGCGAAGGAACTTGCGCTTGACCTCCTGGCCAACGAGATCAACGCCTTCGACCAGGCTTTCGAGGCCCAAAGGGTATCCTTCCGAGCCCAACTGGATCGGGATCATTCCTTGATCGGAGAGCCGTTTGTACTCGTCTATGGCCGTGCGCATCTGACGCAGGGCAAGGCGAAGCTCGGACTCCTTGCGGCGCTTGACCGTAAATTTAGCGACCGGCAATGCCAGGCTCGACAAAATGGCGACCAGGGCTACCACCATCACGAGTTCGGCGAGCGTGAAACCGCGCTGCCCACGTCGCCGGTTCAGTGCTCTCATGCGTAAATACCATCACGCATCGAAGGTGCCGATGCGCAACCCTGTCGGTGTTTGGCGACCGCAGATGTACCTTTGCCGTCCCTCAAGAGAGCCAGGCGCCGGCAGGGGTGATGCAGCGGTGGCTGAATGCGACTGATTTTGCGTATGGGAGTACTCGACATCAGCCCCCCCCCCAATCCACATCATCTCCCGAGATATAGAGCGTTCCATCGGACGCCGCAACCGGGACGATTGACCCATCCGCCGCCACGGCGCCCGGGCTCGAGAAAAGAAGCGGGGTCGGCCCGCTTTTCAAAGCCCTCACCGCGATGGTGGCTATGACCTGTGGTTCAATGCCACCCATCGGCACTACCAGGTTCAGGTGAATCTGACCCTGGTCGTTGTCGACCGAATAATCGAGCACTCCGATAGAAACCGGGGCTTCGATCCCTTCGATCTCTACCCGATCCGGGTCGAAGGTCAGGTCGACGGGCAGACGGTAACCATCGTAGTCTCCAGCCGAGACCACCTTCAATACGATGCCGTGGTTCACCTCGAGCGAAACGACTGACGGCTGGATCCCGACCAAGATCGGCGGCCGGGACTCGATGTCGACCTCGGAGTTCTGTTTGCCGAAAGCATCTTCACCGAGCGGGCTCCCGAGCTCGATACCTTCGGATATCTGCAAGGCCTCGTTCACATCTTCGGCTGACGCCGGCTTGGTCTGGTCTTTGTCGGTATCGCCACTCGGTGGCTCGTACCCTTCGCCGGCGCCGTCATCGCCTTCCAACGCCTTGCCACCTCTCGGCACGAGGTCGATTCCTTCGTCAGGCTCCGGGTCGGGGGACCGAGGCTGAGCTCGTCCTCCGGTCGATGGGATGTGATAGGGGAGTTCCTTGGGCTCACCCTCCGCGGGCCGCTGCGGGGGCCTCGGAACCTGCGACATGCCCTCCTTGCGGCGGTCAAACGGCCCGGACGACCCTTTCCCCGAAGCCACTCGCGGCCTGTTGGATCCGTAGTACGAGATCCTGCTCTCGGTCCCGACCCACAGAGGTGCCAGATCCTCCTCGGAAATGTCCGGGAAACGAACGATGTTCGGTGTGATCGTCAGAACCAGGTCGGTCCGCTTCTTCGTCCGCTTCTTGTTGGTGAAAAGACGGCCGATGACGGGGAGCTTCGAAAGACCCGGCGTATAGGTCGTACCCTCCGTCATGTCGGTTCGGAACAGACCCGCAAGAAGGGAGGTCTCACCGTTCTTGAGCCGGTTGACCGAGGTGATGTTGCGGGTCCCGATGACAACCGCCTCCTGCCCCGGTCCAACGACGACAGTCTCACCGAGGTTCGACACCTCGACGCTGAGAATGAGAGTCACCTCCCGGTTGTGGTGAACGCGGGGTTCGACCTCGATCTTGATGCCGATGTCCTGGTACTGGAACGAAGTGATCGGGACGACGTTGGACCCGACGGTCCTTGAGGTGTTGAAGCTCGTCACCGGGATCGGATAGCGGTCGCCGATGTGGAGATTGGCCTTTTCTCCCTCGGTGATCCGGAGCTGCGGCTGGGCGAGCACCTCGGCCCGGCCGGTCGACTTGGCCAGGTTGATGACCAGGCTCGGGATGTTGATGAAGGTATTGGCGGCGGCGATGCCGCTCAACATGTTGAGCGGCAACGACCCTTCGGGGCCACCGGGGTTGATGGCCTCGGTGTCGATGCCGAGGTTGAAGCTGTAGGTGCTCAAGGTCATGCCGAGATTGGTCTCATCGTTGGTCGCCATGAGCAGGAGCTCGACGTCCACGAGCACCTCGGCCTTGGCCTTGTCGTTAACCCGGATGAGCCTTTCTGCGATAGCGACCTTATCGGCGGTATCACGGAGGGTGATCGCGTTGAGCTGCTCGTTGGTCGCCAGGCGCCGGGCCTCGATGAGGGCTCGCAACAGCTTGTCGATCTCTTTGACGTCGGCATTTGAGAGGAAGAATGTCTTGATGACAAGATCCTCGTACTCCCGCCGATTCTGGGGCGTATCTTCCGCAACGATGATGCTGTGCTCGTCGAGAACCTTGTAGAAATGCCCAGAGGCCTGCAATACGATCTCGAGCGCGCGTTCGGCGTTGACGTCGTTGAGCTCGACGGACAGGGAGTCGTCCCTGAGCTTGGGGTCGAACAGGACGTTGAAACCGTAGGCCTTGCCGAGGGCTTTGTAGATCTCCTTCACGGGCTTGGGCTGGGGAAATCTGAGAGTGATTGGTTCGTCCGACGTCGGGTCGAGAATCGGGGGCTGAATCTTGGCTTCGCTCGCTCTCTTCTTCATCTCCTCGAGGGCATTCACCCCACCCGGACCTGCCAGGATCTCGATCTCTTTCTGGACCTCATCGAGAACCTGCTCTGCATACTGATTGACAGGGTCGAGCTGAACGGCCATCTGAAGCTCGTCGCGGGCTGAGTGCAGACGTCCTAGCCCTCGCAGGGTCAGGCCCTTCTTGAAGTGAGCCTGCGACGCCTTCTGGCGAGCACGGCCCAACTGCATCCGGTACTCGACCTGAGCCGGGTCCTCGGTCACCGCCTGCAGGTAGTAAAAGACCGCAGCATCCCAGTTCTCGTCGATGACGGCCTGTTCGCCTTCATTCGCTGTCTGCTTGGCCGCCGAGCACCCGAGTGCACCGATCAGGGCCAAAATGACCCCAATCTTCGCCAGATTATTTGTTTGCCAACGGTACACGCTTTTTCTCCGTTTCAGGAAACCCGACATAGCCGATCAAGACCGACTCCAAGCCGAGCTCCCGTACGATGAAGAGGTCTTCCAATACGCCGCCCTCACGCGCCACTGCGATCTCGACGAATCCGCCGACCTTCTCTCTGAATACGGCCACCCGTTTCCCCTCAGGTCCAAAATGACCGATGTACTCCATGTCGAACGGCGGCGGCGGCTTCCAGCCCGGGGGCGTCGGGGTCGCCGGAGGCCGGGTCGGTGGCGGCGGTCGCGTCGGCCGCGGCGGCTGTGTCGGAGGAGGGGTGAGGTTCGGGGTAGGTGTCGGGCGCGGCCCGTAAAGAAACGGGTTGCGCTCACCGTCCACCCCTTCTGCAACAGGAATGTCCTCAGGTGCCCCCACGAGGACCGGGAACGAATGCGGTCGCCACTCCACCTTGCTGCGGGCGTCACTCCGGTCGGCCAATCCCCCCGCACCGAAGTATTTAAAACCCGCCCAAATCAGGGCAGCCAGCAGCACCACCAGCAAAATCACAAGGCGTTTCTGCTCCGGTTTGAGTTCGGTCATGGGATCTCCTCGGCCGCGGCCTCAGGAGACGCTTGCACCGCTGACACATCCTCGTCCGACATTGCCTCAGTGGGCTGGGTGTCGGACGTTGCCGTCCCTTCCTGAGGAAAAACCTCCGCCGCCACCAGTGGTTCCTCCATCACGACCTCATCGATCTCCAACAGGTCTATGAGCACTCGGAGAGCTTCCGGCTCGGCTTCGGCGAGGTAGGTCGAAACCTGAAGCCCGATCCCGAGATTCTGCGAACGGGCGTCTTCCTCGCCTTTGAACGAAATGCTGTCGATGATGAGGAACTGAGGGCTGGCCTGAAGCCCTGTCAGCAGCTGCCGAACCTGAGGATAGGTGCCGTCGACGGAGAAACCGATTCCGAAACGCACACCGCCGGTCTTCTCCTCTCGCTGAACGACGTAACCAAAGCTATTCGGGATCAGGCCGGCATCCCTCGAGATCACACCAACGTCGCGAAGGACGGAGGTCAGACGATCTTCGAGCCGGCCGAAGACTTCGCCAGAAATCCGGTCGATTTCGGCCCCTGTCTCTGCGACAACCAATCGCTCCTCTGCGGCGAGAGTCACCATTTTCTCGAGACCCTCGATCTCGGTGCTCAAGTCCTCAGTTTGCCTGTCGATCTGCCCCGCCCGGCCCATCGGCCCGGAGGTCTGCCACACCAGAAAAACCATAGCTGCCAAGCACAGGACCACCGCCGTCACCCAGGCGCCGGCAAGCTTCACCCACGGCAGCACCCACGCATTCACGAGACATCCTCCCCCTGCGGTAGGTACTGAACGGTCAAGCTGAAGGTGTACTCCACGCTCTTGCCGCCCTCCGGCCAGGTCTCCCTCTTCGGTATGGGCTCATGGAAGTGGGGATCCTCGGCCATGCGGTCCAAGAGCTTGAGGAAACCCTCGCGATCCTTCGACACTGCAGTCAGCGAAAGTTTGGTGCCCTCGTCCGAGGACGAAGGCGTTACCGACACCATTCGCACCTGCCATGGGAGCACATCCGCGAGGTGGTCGAGCAAGCCTGTCCACGAAAACTGGTGCTCAGCGAGCACGGTATTGACCGCCCTGACGCGAGCGCCGAAAGGCGCCCACGGAACCTTCTCAAGCACCGAAGCATGCGAACTGAGCTCATCGGCGAGGGCATCCCGCCTTATCTGAAGAGAATCTCGCCGAGCGATCTGCTCACTCATAGCGTGGTTGCTCACGACATAAAGCCGGATATTGACCGCCGCAAGAATCAACGCAATCGTCCCCGCACACGCGACGACCAACCACACTGGCCTCGTATTGAGTTTCGGGCGCGACGCCAGATTGCTGACAATCACGGCGCACCTCCCCCCAACACTGCTCCTACCGGAACTACCATGAAGCGTCCGACCCTTTCGGAGAATCCGGGATCTCCACAGGTCTGTTCTGCCTTTGCCTCGTTGACTTGCACACCTTCATTGAGCTCAAGCATTGAGCCGAGCCTTGCGGTCGCCTCGTTATCCAGCGCACTGACAGTAGCCTCGACAGGTCCCTCGAATCCGAGCTGCGCTCTGACATACGTCACCGCCAGGACAATCTCGCGATCTACGCTGTCCCAAGGCCCGGAGACTGACGGGAGAAGCTTGGTCCGAACCAGGCGAATGCCACCCTCCGCCACGAGGAGAATCGACAGTAAAAACGGCTCGTGTTGAACGATAACGTGAGCCGAGGCGCTGTCGCTCGGCGCCAGAGTCAGTGCGAGGATTCGTGGCACGATCAAGCCCGGCACAACACCGATGGCTGAAAAAGCATCTTCCACCTTCGCCATCGCTTTTTCGCGGGCGACAGTACACAATACCTGCCGTTTCGTGCCATGCTCCGGCTGCACCGAAGCAGCCAAACGAAGATCGGCAGGCGGTACAGACAGGAGCTTCTTCAACCGCCAGCGAAGGACTTCGTCAAGATCTTTCTCACGGCGCGGAACGTCCTCAACTTCGACGAGGAAGGTCCGTACCCAGGCGGAGGGGATGACAACCGCAGCGCGTTTCGATCCACCGACCTCTTCGTTCAAACGCCCCAAAATCGCGCTCATTTGGTCGGCCTCGAACGCCTGGATCCCCGCCGTTCCCATCTCGACGAGTCCCGAAGGGAGGTCGGCCGCCGCGCACTGGCCGCCGCCCTTCCGGTCTCGGTGGACGACCATCGCGAGCTGCTCGTCGAGGTGCCACACGGTATCCGGCGGCGGAGTGGAAAAGTAGTCACGCCAGCTCATTCGACGAACGTCACCTTGTTGATGTCGTGAAGAGTGGTTTCCCCTCCAAAGACCTTCTGCAGGGCCGACTCTCGGAGAAAACGCATACCCTCCGCCTTTGCCGCCCGCTTGATCTCGGCCGCCGGACGACGGTCAAGAATGAGCTGACGAATGTTGTCAGAGAGGTTCAGAAGCTCCGCGATGGCAAGCCGGCCACGGAATCCCGTACCGTTGCACTCCAGACATCCGGCGCCTTCGAAGAAAGCAAAATCCCGATACCGGTCGGGTTCGAGCCCGGAATCCTCGAGAAGCTCATCCGTCACCGTGGCTGGCCTCTTGCAATGAGAACAGATCTTGCGCACCAACCTTTGCGCCAGAACACAGTTCAGGGCCGAAACAAAGTTATAAAGGTCAACATTCATGTTGAGGAAACGCCCAATGACATCGACCACGTTGTTGGCGTGAACGGTCGTAAAGACGAGATGGCCCGTCAGCGCGGCTTGCACTGCAATGCCGGCTGTGTCCTCGTCGCGAATCTCACCAACCATGACCTTGTCGGGGTCGTGGCGAAGAATCGATCGCAGGCCGCGCGAAAAGGTCAGCCCTTTCTTCTCGTTGACCGGAATCTGGGTAATACCCTTGAGTTGGTACTCAACCGGGTCCTCGATCGTGATGATCTTGTCCTCCGATGACTGAATTTCCGCAAGACAGGCATACAGAGTCGTTGTTTTGCCCGATCCGGTCGGGCCGGTCACGAGAACCATGCCGTAAGGCTCGTTGATAAACTTCCGAAGCTGCCGCCGCGTATCGTCCTCAAGACCAAGAACCGACAGGTCGAGCGTCTTGAACTCGGCGTTGGTCGACTCCTTGTCGAGGATTCGGATCACCGCATCTTCGCCGTGCACAGTCGGCATGATCGAGACGCGGAAGTCAATCGTCCGCCCCGCGAACCTCACCTTGAATCGGCCATCCTGTGGGATTCTCTTCTCAGCAATATCGAGCTCGGAAACGACCTTGACGCGACTGGTGATCGTCGAATGATGACGCTTGTCAATCGCCTTCATCGCCTGGTAGAGCACACCATCGATGCGATACTTGACGATCACTTCGCGGTCCTGAGTCTCGATGTGAATATCCGAGGCTCGCCTCTGAATGGCGTTGAACAAGATGGTGTCCACGAGGCGGATGATCGGCGACTGATCCGCTGTGATCCGGTCCATGGAGAGCACTTCTTCTCCATCTTCGGAATCCTGAACGAGCTGAAGCTGGAAGCCTTCGGTCGCCTGGTCGAGCACCCGTTGCGTGCTCTCGGACTTTTCGAGGATGTCGGCGATCCGCGAGGCTGGCCCAACGACGACATCGAGCGGCTTGGCGAGCAGGAGCTCGACCTCGTTGAGATCGACGACCTCGGACGGGTCGGCCATGACGATGCGCAGGACACCGTCCTCGAGGGCCTGTGGGAGGAACTGATACCGCAACATGACATCGACCGGTATGGTGCGAAAGAGCTCTACATCAACATGAAACTCGTCCAGCGGATCGAACGGGAGATCAAAACGCGCGGCGAGAGACCGCGCCTCGTCGATGTCGTTCTCGGAGCCCGGCTCGACATGTTGGTCGAGCATTTGCAGCGTTTGGTCCAGATTTCCTTCGCTTGCCATGTCCTCACCCTATCCTCGTCACCATCGAGAGCATGGGATAATACACCGCTAAGAGCAAACCACCGACAATGATGCCCATGACAACGAGGATTATCGGTTCGAACAGCGCAACGATCCTGGCCAAGGAAAATTCGATGGCCTCGTCGAAAAACTCGGAAGTATGGATCAACATTTCCGGAAGAGCGCCGGTCGACTCACCGACTCGCATCATCGCAAGGGCCATCTCCGGAGCGATCTTGGTATCCGCCACAGCCTCGGACAGTGCCCGCCCCTGTTTGACCTCCTTGACGCAGCCCAGCATGGCTTCGGAAATCCATGTATTGCCCACCGAGGTGGCCGCGGTCTCCAGCGCCGGCACCATGGGAGTCCCCCCACCGAGCAATACCGCCATCGATCGGCTGAATTGAGACAGCGCAAAGAGGTGGGTTAAATTTCCAGACAACGGCACCTTGAGTTTCCAGCGATCGGTGATCAGTCGACCCTTCGGCGTGCGCGACCAGGCCCGAAAGGCGTAGGCCGCTCCGATCACGCCCGCGATCAAATACAGGAGGTTCTGCTGAACGAAATCGGACAGCCCGATCACCATCCGCGTTGGCAGCGGCAAGGCGCTGTCGAAATTGACGTAGAACTGGGTGAAACTCGGGATGACTTTGGCAATCAGGATGATGATCAGTCCCAAAGACATCAAAATCAGTACCGCCGGGTAGGTCAACGCTGCGATGATTTTCTTACGAACGCCTTCGACGATCTTCTGATACTCGACGAATCTTTCGAGAACACTCTCCAGATCTCCGGAGCGTTCGCCGGCACGCAGACTGTTGGGATAAAGACGCGGGAAGGTATCGCCAAGGGAAAGAAAAGCATCCGAAAGCGCCACGCCGGTCGTCACCTGTTGGTGCACCTTGTTGAGCAACGCTCGAAAGTGCACCGACGTCTGCTGTTCCTTGAGCAGCTCGAGCGACTGGGCCAGGGGGAGACCGGCGTGTAAAAGGGTCTTGAGCTGGGTATTGAACAGGAGAAAATCCTGATTGGGGACCTTCTCGCGCCGTCGCAGAAAAGGTAAACCAAGACCCTTCCTCGGCCTGCCGAGGGAGAAGATATGGAATCCCTCCCCCTCCAACTCGAGGCGCAAAGCCTCCTCGCTCGCCGCCATGCGACGGACATCGATCACCGAACCATCCGGCGCTCCCAGTCGGCATGCGAACTCGGCCACTATCGTTGGCCCTCGGAAAGCGCCTTGACGATGAGAACCAGGCCCCGGTCACTGCCTTCGGCATCTCCGGCACCGATGAAGACCTCCTGATTCACCGACAGGACGACTCTCGTTCTCAGCACCTCGGTCACCGATCCCTTTCGCATACGCTCGAGAACGAACGGCTGCAAATCGAATCGCAACCCCTTGTTCGGCAGCCCATATGGCAGGTCCTCCACACGATGGTCACGCACACTGACCCTGATCTTGTAGCCCTGCTCCAGATCCACAGCGACATCGTCACCCACTTCGCCTTCGAGCACCACCTTGCCCAACGCCCTGTACGAGTCGAATGGGAACATCCTCTTGATGCGGGGGTCGATCTCGGCGCCTCCAGGCAGCGACACCTCGGAGTTGAACCCTGAAAGCAACTGAACGCGGAGCCTGAAGCTCTCCGGCTCGACGTCGATGTCGGCGATGACCAACCCGACTCGGTCGACGATGTCAGCTCGGTCGCGCACAGTCACGAGGCGTTTGCCTGGCTGCACGGTCACGGTACCGTTTTCACTGAGCAGGGGTTGAATGGCAGTAGAGACATTCGAGGCCTTTGCGAACCGAATACGAAAGGCCTTCACCACAACGGCATCGTCATTTGCGATGGCCATTCCAACCGACAGGAGGGCCAGCATGCAGACTGCCAGCAGAACTCGACGCCATGGCTCTCGGTTCACCGTCATCACAGCTCCAAGGATTCCTTGACGATGTAGACCACTGCTGTGTTCCCATCACCGGCGTCTGCGTATTGGTAGACCCGCAAGTCACCACCCGGCGTCTCCACCTCCACACGCGGCGGAGGCGGATCCTCCCGATGGGCGGCTGCTGAAACAACACCCGGAGTGAGCAGCGATCCGCCCGCCTCGAAACCCGGATGCGTCGCCCACCACGCCAGGCCGGCGCCGGCCGACACGACGACAGCCGCCGCGGCCGCCATCCACCGCCATCTCGGCTTGCTCATCCGACGCTGCAGCCGATCCTGATGGATCAGGGCGGTCACCGCGCCGGCGCACGCCTCCACCTGCTCCCTGCTGGGTTCTTTCAACGGAGCAGCCGACAGAAGGTGGACGGGATCGGCGCTCACCACGACCTCCCGGCAGGAAGCACACGAGCGCAGGTGATCACGAAAGTCCCTAACCTCGGCCCCCTCCAACCTGTCAGCCAGAAAGGCGTCCGTCCGGTTCAAAAAATCACGGCAGTTCATTCAATTCCTCCGGCCAGCAGGGAGATACTCCGGAAAGTGTTCCTCGATCTCCCGTCGAAGCCCCTTTCGAGCCTGGAAAATGTGGTTCCTCACCGTCGTCGGCGAGCAACCGAGCACTCCGGCCACCTCGGCCGTATCCATCCCTTCCAGCTCACGCAATACGAATGCCGCGCGCTGCTGGGGACTCAACGCTGGCAGAACCTCTACAAGCACCCTGTCGATGTCCCTGCGTTCCGCGCCAGCAGATGTCGGTTCGGTTTCGCTCACCAGCCGCAAGCGATGCTCCGTGCCTGCCTGGTGCGCCCGCTCCCGGCTCTTTCGAGACCGAATAAGGTCGATAGAGAGATTGGTGCCAATGCGATAGACCCAGGTAGCAAAGCTCCAGCGCGGGTCGTACTGACTGAGCCGCTGCCACGCCTTGAGAAACGCCATCTGAACGACGTCCCAGGCCTCGGCCTCGTCACCGATGATGCGGGAAACGGCTCGATGCAGTCCTCCGGTATGTTTCGTCACGAGCTGCGAGAACGCGTACTCATCTCCCGCAAGAGCGTCTTGCGCGAGCGAACGGTCGTCCTTCGGCCCCGATTCGTCATCGCCTTGCATCTTTGTCACGACGGACACAATCTCCCTCAACACAACCTCATTTCAGGGGGGTCTACGGTCGGCCCACCGCCTTCGTTTAGCCCACCCCGGCCCCGGAATGGACCTCGGGGCAAGGAGAGTTTACCCTCATTAGGAAAAGGACGAGCGATATGAAGATCATCATCACCTATTGCGGAGTTTGAAACTACAAGCCCAGGGCCGCCGGTCTGGCGGCCGATATTACAAAAAGGTTCGGTGGCGAAACTGAGTTCATCCAGGGTTCGAACGGCATTTTCGACGTCAAGGTCGATGGCACTCTCGTGTTCTCGAAGCACCAGGTCGGCAGGTTTCCCGATCCTGGCGAGGTCGAAGCGGCGATCGCTGAGCTGGTGGGTTCTTAGCTATCAGCTATCAGGGTCTTCGCCGGTACACGTTCCTCTCGAGCATCCTCGAGTACGCGCTCCAGGCTTCGTCGGAATCGCCTTCTGCCCCGATGGCCTCGAACATCCCTTCAAGCCGGCTGTCGAGGTTGTCGACCGTGTGGACCAACATGGCTTCAGGGCTTTTCGGTCGACGGGGAGAACCGTAGGCGTACTCACCGTGATGTGACAAGAGAATGTGGATCAAATGGCGGCGAAGCTCCTCTGGAAAATCTGCGAGCTCAGCGATCCGGCGATCGATATACAGGACCTCCAACGTGAGGTGGCCAATGAGTCGCCCATCGTCCGTGTACTCGATCGAGGCATTGGTTTCAAGCTCCCAGATCTTGCCCAGATCATGGAGCAACACCCCAGCGACAACCAGGTCCTCGTGAATCCGGTAGGGGCGGGCGAGCAAACGCCCTGCACCCGCCGCAGAGACTGTGTGCTCGAGCAGTCCGGCCCGAAAAGCATGGTGCATGGTCTTTGCCGCCGGCGCGATCCGAAACGCCTGCTCAATCTCCGGGTCGGAGAAGACCCGGAAGAGCAACTGCTTGAGGTTCGGCTCGTTGATCTCTTCGATGAACGTCTGGAGTTTGCCCCAGAGGATGGCCGGATCGATCGACGACGCACGGATGAAATCGGCCTCGACGACCTCGTCGAGAGGGACCGGCTCGGCCCGCCGAATGACTACCTGAAGCCGACCCTGGTACTTCTGGACCTGTCCGGCGATCCGCACGACTCGGCCCGGCTCGCACACCTTCGCCAGGCGATCGACATTCTCCCAGGCCAGGCCCGCCACCTCCCCGGTCCGGTCACCCACAACCGCAGCGAGATAGTTCCCTCCACCCCGCCGCTGCCGAAGATCACGGGAGCGAACGACGAACGCCTCGTCGACTTCGGAACCGGGGCGCAACTCGCTGACCCAGGATCGATCAGCCATTGTTACCGATCCCGGCGAGCACCAGGGCCATTCGATCTCTGTGGATCTCGACGAGATAGTCCTTTTTAAGCATATCAATGAACCCGCTACGTTGTTCAAAGAACAGTCGCTCGCTCTCCCGCCGACGGATGTCCGGCTCGACCTCCTCGAATGGCTGGTAGCCAGCCGGAATTCGTTTCACCAACCGCAGGACCTGAACCCCTCCGACCGAAACGAATGGCACCGTAAACTCGCCTTCTCCCACCGTCGTGAGAACCTGGCGCAGCTCCGGTCGCAGGTCTTCTTCAGGAATGGCTCCCAGGGCCTGCAACTCGACGCCCGCAAGCGTAGCCTCTGCCTTCAGGTCCGCCCCATGCTCGACCCGATCCAGCATGGCCTCGGCTCTGCGCACGACCTCCGCCTCATTGGATTGATCGTCATCGACCGGAAAAATCATCTGTTCGAGCTCGATCTTGGCTGGGACCGCAAACTCCTCTTTCTCCTCCTCGTAGATCCACCGCAGCTCCTCGGTCGTGATCTCGGTCGGCCTGATTTCCCCCTGTGCGGCGCGCTGGATCATGAACGACCTGGCATAACGCTCTCGTAACGTCTCCTCTGTCAGTCCTGCCTCTTTGAGCGCGGCCTGGAACAGGATGTCATCCTGTAGGTTATTTTCTTCACGCATTCCTTCGATCGCACCGTCGACGGCCCCATCCTCCGGGACGATGTTCTTTTCTCGCGCCCGCTCGATCAGAACCATTTCGTTGATCACGTTGTCGAGCAGTTGATTGGCATACTCCTCGATCTCAGACCTCGGAGGTTGCTCGGGGATTTGAGAGAGCTCCTGAGCTAGCCGGCTGCGGAAATCCGAGATCGTGACGATCTCGTCGTTCACCCGGACAAGAATTCCTTCGAGAACCTGACGTTCGCCGGCCAACGCAGCACTCGCCATGATCATCGACGCTATGAAACACCTCAACGCACGTGTCTTAACCTGCATTCGGACTCCCCGCGAAGCGACCGCTATACTCGAACCAGAGATTGCCTGGAAACACCTCGACACCTACCTTTTCCAATGCCTGATCGACACACATCTGAAAATGTCTTCTCTCCTGTTCGACCTCGAGCTCCCGGCGGACCCGGGCCTCGAGCCGATGCCGTGACGGCGGACCGGAATCACGGACCTCGAGCGCCTGAAAAACGTGAAAACCTCCGGGACCACGAACGGGTTCCGACACTTCGTTTTCGGCGAGGGAGAAGATGACTTCCTGAACCTCGTCCGGCTGAGACCCCTTGACGACCCACCCCAACTCTCCCCCCCGGTCGGCGTTGGGAGCACGGCTGAGCTCTCTCGACAGCGGCACGAACTCCTCGCCTCCGGCGAATCTTCTGCGCGCGTCCTGGGCGGTCTCCAGATCCGAAAACAACATCTGCCTGAGGTAGACCTGTTCAGGGATGACCTCGACTATCTGAATCTCCACCTCGCGCTGCACATCAATATCCGGCACTTGGGGAGGGGACCCCCATTCCTCGGTCGCCAACCGCCGCACAAGAGTCCACCGCGGACCCGGGTCGATAGCGGCCGCATATTCCTCTCCACTCAGGGAGACGAAAATCGCCTCCTGCTCCAGAAACTGATCGAGCAGCCGTGATGCGACGCGCATGTTGACATCCTGCCACGGCATACCGGTGGCCGCTGCGAGGAAACTCTGCACTCTTTCGACGTGCACTCGCTGCTGACCGACGAGCGCCACCACCCCCTCCTCGACACCACAAGCCAGTGTCAGGAGGCACAGAGACGTGAGCATGAGACAACGGCAGCTCGACACGGCGTGAGCCTATCACGAAGGCGGGCGGAGGCGTCAACCCGGTCTCATCTCACGGCGCCGATCGACTCCCGTCGGGCTTCGGGAACGTGTTTCGTCCCCCGACCCAGCTTCGATTCCTGATGAAGTGAACCGGGCTCGGTTCACCTGGACGAGAAATGAAGGTGACGTCGGTGTCGAGTATGCCGTCTTCATCGAGATCGGCCAAAAACGTTGACGAGTAGACCTGGACAAGGGGCGACTGGATTCGGCTGCCGGGGTAGCCAGGCGGTGCGATCTCGAGTTCCAGAGCTTCACCGGTCCAGGTAACAAAAGCCTGCGACCGATGCGACAGGACGTCGACCACGTCATAAACGCCCGCAAACGGCCCCCATGTCCCCGGGTCTGTCGTATCGTCCCCAGGAGGTACATCCTCCAGATCGAGCACCGCATCCGCAATACAAAAAGCAGCATCAGGTATGGCTTCGAAAGTATTGGCGAGCACCGCGACCGCAAAACGCCGTTCGGGAACCCACAGGAGGAATGATCCCCACCCAGGGATATTGCCTCCATGTTGCTTGATCGTCACTCCGTTGTAGCTGTCGGTGAATACGCCGAGACCGTAGAATTCGGTTGCTGTGTAGTGCGTCGACTGCAGAGGGCTTTGCATCAGGGCCGCCGCGTCGGAGGAGAGCACCGGGTTGCCCCCTTTCATGAGCAGGTCGGCCCAGTGGACCAGGTCGCGAGCGGTCGAAAACGCCCACCCCGCCGGAGCGGCAGCCCAGTTGTCGTAGTCGTCCGGCGCGAACTGGGTCTCCCAGCCCGTATTGGGGTTGGTGTAGTGGCCCCACGACCAGTCACCCCAGGTCATGACATCATCTGGAATCAGGGTCGTCGCGTGCATGCCGGCGGGTTCCCAGACCTCGTCCACCATCAGCTCGTGGTAAGCAACGCCGCTCGCCCTTTCGGCGACCAGGCCTGCGATCATGAAGTTGGGGTTCGAGTAGTTCCAGAACGATCCCGGCGCCGCATGCAACGGAACCACGCCCAGCGCCGCCGCCCAGTCGCCGAGCGCCTCGTCGTCCGTGCGCCCGTCGATGGTGAACAGGTTGTCGGGAAAGCCGGAGCTGTGGGTCAAGAGGTGGCGGACGGTGATGTGCTCCGCCATCCACGGCGCCCTCACCGCGAACTCCGGCACCCATCGGGTGACGGGATCGTCGAGCGTTACCCGGCCCAGATCGACCTGTTGCATCACTGCAGCAGCGGTCATCATCTTGGTAATAGAACCGATGCGGAAGACCGTGCGTGGGTTCACCGGCTCGTCGCCGCCTCTCGACTTGACCCCAAAGCCCTGCTCATGCACGAGCACACCATCCAGCGAGACAGCTACTGCCGCGCCCGGGGTCTGACCGCGGACCATCGCTGCCTGGACACACAGGTCGACGAGGAAATAATCGTCATCACTGATGGCCTTCTCGAGATCGACACCATGCTCTCTGATGAACGGCCTTGCCGGCGGCCCCACGAGGGGTTGCAGCAACGATCGGCTCTGCACCACCGCATCCTGCGTTTCCACCTCGGACTCACTATCGGCTGAAAATGCCTGCGGAACCGCCGCCAGGATCACACCTGCCAACCCGACCAAGAGCCAAGCCTTGTTTCGATGAGCATCGACCTCAAGCCGGACGACCCGAGCGCGGTGCCTCCCCTGCTCGAGGTTATCGCCCGCCACGGCGTCGAGGACCGGGTGACCCTGGCAAGCTTCAGCACCCGGGTGGTTCATCGGATACGCGGACTCGGCTACCCCGGGCGCACGACCTTGTCGAAGCTCGAGGTGGCCTTGGTCCGCTTCCTCCCAGCGGCGGCAGCGCGACGCTACATCACGGGCAACGCCGCCCACATCCCGGTCCAGTACGGGACGGTGCGACTCGACCGGCCACGCTTCATCGCGCGCTGTCGCGCCCTAGGTCTGCGGGTCGACTACTGGGTGGTGGACGATCCCCAGAAGGCGCGCCAACTGCTCGACGCCGGCGCCACCGGGATCATGTCAGACAACCCGGCGGCCATCGCTCCGATCTTTCAAGAGCGAACCGGACTTCGAATGCCACCCGACCCTGAGCAAGTAATCAGTGATCAGTAATCAGTGATCAGAACGTCCGTCTCCGAGGCGGTTTCCAAGTTCAGAAACTGATTACTGGATACTGATTACTGATTACTCGTCTCGTGTTCAAGGACGAGGTTATGATCCATGCATGGCACGCAAGGCATCTGGAGCGCCGCAGCCATCCGATCCCGACGCAGGTATTTGGCAGGGACGGTCGATTGCGCGGGTGGCGGAGAGCCCGGACGGGATGATCGTCCTGGTCGGCCGCACCGCGCGCGATGTCGTTCACCGAAACGATAGACAACAAACCGTACTACCTCTTAATGCTCATGCCGCCCGACCAGGAGAATCTGGCGGTCGCGACAATGCCTCGCGAGACGATATTTATTATCGATACGTCCGGTTCGATGACGACTTCGAAGTCGCGCGAGGGCGTGTACTCTTG